>DATHGT010000219.1:0-17271 GCA_035317605.1 Candidatus Acidiferrum sp.
CCCCACACCTAGTCGTCATCGTTTACAGCGTGGACTACCGGGGTATCTAATCCCGTTTGCTCCCCACGCTTTCGCGCCTCAGCGTCAGGAGATGCCCAGAGACCCGCCTTCGCCACCGGTGTTCCTCCCGATCTCTACACATTTCACCGCTACACCGGGAATTCCAGTCTCCTCTGCATCCCTCAAGAACGGCAGTATCGGCCGACGCTCCTCGGTTGAGCCGAGGGATTTCACGACCGACTTGCCATCCCGCCTACGCGCCCTTTACGCCCAGTGATTCCGAGCAACGCTTGCCCCCTCTGTCTTACCGCGGCTGCTGGCACAGAGTTGGCCGGGGCTTCCTCTGAAGGTACCGTCAGATCGCACGGCTGTTCACCGCGCGACCCTTCTTTCCCTCTGACAGGGGTTTACGACCCGAAGGCCTTCGTCCCCCACGCGGCGTCACTCCGTCAGGCTTTCGCCCATTGCGGAAAATTCCCCACTGCTGCCTCCCGTAGGAGTCGGGGCCGTGTCTCAGTCCCCGTGTGGCTGGTCGTCCTCTCAGACCAGCTACCCGTCATCGCCTTGGTGAGCCATGACCTCACCAACTAGCTGATAGGCCGCAAGCCCCTCCAAGAGCGGCAGCTTTCGCCACCTTTCCTCCCCAGGTCTCGCGGCCTGAGGAGCGTATCCGGTATTAGCCCCCCTTTCGAGGGGGTATCCCAGTCTCAAGGGCAGGTTGCCCACGTGTTACTCACCCGTGCGCCACTCGAAGCTCCGATGTATTGCTACACCGAAACTCCTCGTTCGACTTGCATGTGTTAAGTACGCCGCCAGCGTTCGCTCTGAGCCAGGATCAAACTCGCCATGAAAAGCGATGAACCTGGTCCTCAAGCTCGAACGGTTCCTGCGTGTTGCGTGCAGTCACTCGGCCGAGCGCAAGGTACTCGTTAGAACGGATGGTGCTCACACCTTTTCGGTGAGCCAGTAGCATATGCGACTGTCAAAGAACACGACGGTCAGCTTGGAAGGTGACCGGACTTTACTCCTAAACCATTGGCCCTGCAGGATGCGGGCAAAAACTGACTATACTCAGAAGGCTCTCTGCTGTCAAGCCATTCCCTCATCGACTGAATCGCGGGTCGGCGTCCTCGACAATGACCCGATATATCCGGCGTTTACCGACCCTGACCGTGTGGCAGCCCGATGGGGTCGTCTGATCGATACCGGACGCCCGCGATCCGTCGACCTCCACCCCACCTTGCTGGATAAGCCGGCGAGCCTCGGAGGTGGACATCCTGCCACCGGTCTGCTCGACTACCGAGGCTAGAAGTTTCCACAGCGGCCAGGCACGTGCCTCAGGCGGAAAGACAGCTCCGGGGGCGGCTCCGGCCGGCGGTCCCTCGGTTGCTCGTCCGCTGAAGAGGGCCGAGCTGGCTGCTTCCGCTTCTCGAGCGCCCTCCTGGCCGTGCACGAGGGCCGTCACCTCGCGGGCAAGGGCGCGCTGTGCCTCGCGGCGCTCAGGCGATGTCTGGGTGCTCTCGGCCAGCCCTTCGATACTTTCCAGCGACAGGAACGTGAAGTATTTCAGGAATCCGGCCACGTCCCGGTCCGTGGTATTGAGCCAAAACTGATACATCTCGTAGGCCGAGGTCCGCTTCGGGTCCAGCCAGATCGTCCCGCTTTCGGTCTTCCCGAACTTGCCGCCGTCGTTCTTGGTGACCAGCGGTAGCGTCAGTCCAAACGCGGCACGGCCCTCCACGCGGCGGATCAAGTCGATGCCGGCCGTGATGTTGCCCCACTGGTCGCTGCCCCCCATCTGTACGGTGCAGCCGTACCGGCGCAAAAGGCAGAGAAAGTCGTAGGCCTGCAAGACCTGGTAGCTGAATTCGGTGTAGGAGATGCCGGTCTGCAGACGGGCCTTCACCGACTCCTTGGCCAGCATGACGCCAACGGCGAAGTGCTTGCCGATGTCACGAAGGAGTGAAAGCACGTCGAGCTCCGAGATCCACTCGTAGTTGTCGGCGAGCACCGCCGACAATCGGCCATCATCGAAATCGAGAAACGGAGCGACTTGCCGCTTGAGACGCTCGGCCCACTCGTGCACTACGTCCTTCGGGTTCAGGGCGCGTTCACCGGACTTCCCGCTCGGATCACCGATCAGACCCGTCCCGCCACCCACCAGGACGATCGGACGATGTCCGGCAAGCTGCGCGCGTCGCAAGGCCAGCAATGGCAGGAGGCTGCCGATGTGAAGGCTGTCCGCGGTGGGGTCGAACCCGACGTAGATCGTCCGGGAGCCGGTTGCCAGGTGCTCGCTCCACCCCTCGCTGGCGCCCGCGATCAGTCCCCGGGCTTCGAAATCGTCGCGCAACGCAGTAGCCATCAGCCAGCATTCTCAACTCTGCCCGGGAAGGATTCAAGTGGCCGCGTTTGAAGGGAAGCGTGGGCGGAAGGCGTCAGTATAATGTTGGGCGCATGGCCGCTCGGAACGGGAAGCCCCGAGGGGAAGGCGGCTCCGACTCCCCGCTGCGGCGTTGGGTGCGACGGTCGCTGATTGGTGTCGGCGTCGTGACCCTCGTGATCGGATCCGGGATCGGGGTCGCCGCGCTGTGGGCGTTCATGATCCTGCCCCGCTCACTGCCGCCGGTCAGCGCGCTCGAGACCTTTCAGCCGATTCTGGGCACCAAGATCTACGACGACAACGACGAGCTGTTGACCGAGCTGCACGTCGAGCGGCGGATCTTCGTCCCCCTCACCCGCATTCCCAAGTCGCTCAAGGACGCGATCATCGCCACCGAGGATCGCCGTTTCTACTCACACTGGGGCGTCGATCCTCTCGGCATCGCACGGGCCGTATATCAGAACTACCGGCGGGGTCGAATCGTCGAGGGCGGAAGCACGATCACCCAGCAGCTCACCAAGGTGCTCTTCCTGACGCCGGACAAGAGCCTGGAGCGGAAGCTCAAGGAGGCGATCCTCGCCCTCGAGCTCGAACGGCGGTACTCGAAGACGCGCATCCTCGAGATGTACCTCAACCAGGTGTATTTCGGTCACGGCGCCTACGGCGTGGAGGCGGCGGCCCGCACGTATTTTGGAAAGTCCGTCTCCGAGCTGACCCTCCAAGAATCGGCGTTGCTGGCCGGCCTGCCCCGTGCTCCGTCCGGCTATTCTCCGTTCGACCACCCGGACGCGGCTCGGCGCCGACGCGAGGTGGTCCTGCGCCGGATGGCCGAATTCGGCGTGCTGCGCGAGGGCGAGGGCGCCCGCCTGGCGAAGACCGATCTCGGTCTCATCCCACCCGAGCGCCGGCGCAACACCGGGCAGTACTTTCTCGAATATGTTCAGCAGGCCCTGGAGGCGAAGTACGGCGCAGACATGGTCTTCAAGGGCGGACTGCGGGTTTACACGACGCTCAACCCGTCCATGCAGCTCGCGGCGGAGCAAGCGCTCCGTGATGGTCTCCGGGCGTTGGAAGCGCGAACGGTCAAGCCACGGCCCGGGGAACATCCGGAGGGCGCCGTGATCACCGTCGAGCCGCAGACGGGATACGTCAAGGCCATCGTGGGCGGATACGACTTCTTCCGCAGTGAGTTCAACCGAGCGGTTCAGGCCAAGCGACAGCCGGGGTCGGCCTTCAAGCCGTTCGTCTACATCGCCGCGCTGGAGAGCGGCCTCACGCCGGCCACCCGCATCGAGGACGCGCCGGTGGCGTACACGGTGGGCAACACCGTCTGGAAGCCCGAAAACTACGACCGAAAGTTCCGCGGCTCCACGACCCTCCAGCAGGCCATGGAAGAATCGATCAACGTCGTGACCGTGAAACTTCAGGAGCGCATCGGGATCAACCGGACGATTCAGGTCGCCCGGCGTCTGGGAGTGGCCAGCCCGCTCGATCTCAATCTGAGCCTCGCGCTCGGAACCTCGGACCTGACCCTGCTCGAGCTGACCTCGGCCTACGGCGTGCTCGCCAATCAAGGCGTCTGGATGCCGCCCACCGCGATCCGTCACGTGACGAACGCCCAGGGCAAGCTCCTCGAGGAGCACGTCCCGGAAGGCCGTGAGGCGCTCAGTCCCGAGATGGCTTACGTCATCACGCACATGCTGCGTGGCGTGGTCGAGCGGGGCACCGGGCAGGGCGCGAAGGCCTTGGGGCGCCCCATCGCTGCGAAGACGGGTACGACGAACGACTATTCGAACGCGTGGTTCATCGGCTTCACGCCGCATCTCTCCACCGGCGTGTGGATCGGCTACGACCGCCCGCGCAGTCTTGGGCGAGAGGAGACCGGTGGCCGGACAGCCGTGCCGATCTGGACCGCGTACATGGCCAAGATCCTGGGCGATAGCCCGCGCGAAGACTTCCCGGTCCCGGAGCGGGTGTCGCTGGTTCCGATCGATCTGGACCCGTCGAACGAGTGCGTGCGCGTGGTCACGATGGCCTTCGTGCGCGGGACCGAGCCGGGCGTGTCATGCGGACCCCGCCGCCAGGCCGTGACCCCGACCACGACACCGCCAGCCGTTGCCCCCGCCACGCCCATGCCGGCGCCGCCCACAGCGCCCGGACCGGCTCCAACCACGAGTCCACTGCCAGCACCGACGGCTCCCGCGCCCAGTCAGACCTCCTCTTCAGGAGGCCGCGAGACCTGGCCCAGTGCGATGCCCCCGCCCGCGCCGCCGCCGCCGACATCCGGGGCCGCCGTAATGCCACGGCCAGCCGCCGGGAGCACTCCTCACCCGATCCGCCGCGCGCAGGAGCCGCCTCAGACTCCGTGAACCCCCGTCAAGGCTTCGCGCGGGAATAGCGCGCGACGGCGTCCGACCACGACTCTTCCGCGAGAAGCCCGCGGAAGAGCGCCGGCAATTCAGGGATCGGCACCCTGACCTGCTCCATCGAATCCCGTTCGCGGATCGTCACGCACTGATCGCCCGACTCCCCCGTGGCGGAGTCGCCCACCGTTTGCACGTCCACGGTGACGCAGTACGGTGTCCCCACTTCGTCCTGACGCCGGTACAGACGACCGATCCCGGCCGTGTCGTCGTACATGGTCGTCCACTCGCGCGCGAGCGTCCCGCGAATTGCTTGGGCCGTCGCCACGATTTCCGGGCGCTTCTTGAGGAGCGGGAGCACCGCGATCTTCGTCGGCGCCAGTTCACGATGCAGGCGCAGGACGACCCGCTTTTCGCCCCGCACTTCTTCCTCACGATACGCGTCGACGAGGAAGGCCAGGAGACTCCGATCCGCGCCCGCCGACGGCTCGATCACGAACGGCACCACGTGGGTCTTGCGCTCCTCGTCGAAATACGTCAGCGTTTTGCCGCTCCACTGCGCGTGCTGTTTGAGGTCGAAGTCGGTGCGGTTGGCGATGCCTTCCAGCTCGCTCCATCCGATGGGAAACTCGTACTCGATGTCGGCCGTCCGCTTGGCGTAGTGGGCCAGCTCGGTCTTCTCGTGCTCCCGGAGCCTGAGCCGCTCCCGCCGCACCCCGTAACGCTGGTACCAGGCGAAGCGCTCCTCGATCCAGCGGTCGTGCCAGACCTCATCGGCCGGGCGGCCGTCGATGGTGTCGTGGGGATTGACGAAGTACTCGATCTCCATCTGCTCGAACTCGCGGGTCCGAAAGATGAAGTTCCCGGGGGTGATCTCGTTGCGGAACGCCTTGCCGATCTGCGCGATGCCGAACGGCAGCTTCAGGCGCATCGACTGGAGCACGTTGTCGAAGTTGACGAAGATCCCCTGTGCCGTCTCGGGCCGCAGGTAGGTCACCGCGGCGTCCTCCTCGACTGGCCCCATGAACGTCTTGAACATGAGGTTGAACTGGCGGGGAGCAGTCAGCTCTCCCTTGCCGCACTCCGGACACAACGTGCGCCGAGCCTCGCAGTGACCGCAGGGCTCGCCCGCGGGGATGACGAACCTGTTGCCCTTGGTGGCCGGACAGAAGTGCGTCCACGGCAGCTCGTCGATCTTGTCGGCGCGGAACCGACGCTGGCAGGCCTTGCAGTCGACCATCGGGTCGGTGAAGTGGTCCACGTGACCGCTGGCCTTCCAGACGAGGGGATGCATGAGGATCGAGGCGTCGAGCCCGACCATGTCGGCGCGAACCCGCACGTTGTCCCGCCACCACACCCGCTTGATGTTGTTCTTCAGCTCGACGCCGAGCGGCCCGTAGTCCCAGCAGGATCCCGTGCCTCCGTAGATCTCGCTCGACTGGAAGATGAACCCGCGCCGCTTGCACAGCGAGACGATCACGTCCATGTTCATGGTCTCGACTCTCCCCCTCGTTGACGCGCCGGCGCGAGTCGCGGGCCGCCGGTGGAGCCCGGCCACGAACGCTCGATCTCACGCAGGAAGCGCGCCGCCCGCACCGGCTGCCCGGCCAGACCCGTGACGTGCAGATCCACGATCTCACGAACGCGGTCTTCCGTCGCCCCCAGAGGCAGCCCCATCGCGTCGGCCCACGACGTCGACCGAAGCTGGCGTAGCGTCCAGAGCGTGCTGGCCTCGACGCGGACGGTGTCGCGGGTCCGGCCCGCGCAGGCGGCACAGGTGACTCCGCCCGCTGCCACGTCGATGGCGATCGACGCCCCCGCCGGGTTCGCCCGGCGACCGCAACCCACGCAGGCATCGATCCGCAGCCGATGGCCGAGCGCATCCACGCAGCGGAGGCCGAACGCCGTCGCGGCCCGTCGCGGGGACACCCCGTCTTCCACGCTTCGCAGGGCCCGAAGGAGCACGTTGTAGACCGTCACGTTGGGATCACGGTCGGCGGTGAGTCGCGCCACGCACTCCACCATCCAGGCCGCCTGTCCCAACCGCTCGAGATGACCGCGGACCCGTTCGAACGGGTGAACGATGTCGAAGTGATCGACTTGCACGAGATCGCTTCGTCCCCCGTCGAAGAACACCAGGTCCCCGAGCGTGAGCAACTCGAGGGCGCTGCCGAACCGGGACCGCATCCGGCGCGCCGCCCGCGCGATGCCCCGGACCTTGCCGACGTCCCGCGAAAAGAACGTCACGATCCGATCGCTCTCGCCCAGCGGAACGCTGCCGATCACCACGGCCCGCGTCTTGCCGAGGGCCATGTCACGAGGTCCTGAGGAAGCCGAATTCCCGCAACGCCCGGTCGTCTTTCCGCCACTCTGCCCGCACCTGCACGGTGAGGGCGAGGTAGACCTTGATGCCGAAGAACGCCTCCAGATCGCGGCGGGCGGCCGTGCCGATCCGCTTCAACATGCTCGCGGCGTGACCGATGAGGATGCCCTTCTGCGAGTCGCGCTCCACGAAGATCGTGGCCCGGATATACAGCGCTTCCGGAGCCTTTCGCTCGGTCAGCTCCTCGACCCTGACGGCGACCGCGTAGGGAATCTCTTCGTGGGTCAGCATGAAGACCTTCTCACGAATCATCTCGGCGACGTAGAAGGTCTCGGGCTGGTCGCTGGTCGCGTCCGGGGGAAAGAAGGCCGGATGCTCGGGGAGCGCGTCCACGATCAGTCGCAGCAGGCGGTCGCAGTTCGTTCCGTGGAGCGCTGAGATGGGAACGATCTCTCGAAACCGTCCCGTCCCCTGCCACGCGTCGATCAGCGGCAACAGCCGCGCTTTCGCGCGCAGCCGGTCGGTCTTGTTGAGAACACAATAGGCCGGCCCTCGATGCCGGACGAGCATCTCGAGGATCTCTGGATCGGGATGCCGGCGCTCCGTGACGTCGGCGATGACGCAGACGAGATCGACGTCCTCGAGCGCGCGCTCGATGGTCTGGCGCATGAACGCGCCGAGCTTCCCCGCCGGCGCGTGCAGCCCCGGTGTATCGACGAACACGATCTGGGCTTCCGGCAGGTTGCGAATCCCCGTGATGCGATTGCGCGTGGTCTGCGGGCGAGGAGACACGATCGCCAGCTTCTCGCCCACCAGACGGTTGAGCAGCGTCGATTTGCCGGAATTCGGGCGGCCCACGAGGGAAACGAAGCCGGCGCTCGGACGCGCGCGATCATGCATGGAGCAGCCCTTTCCACAGCAACGGCGGCAATGCCCGGTGCGCCCTCGACAGGATCTCCCGTTCGCGGAGGTGCATGAGGCGAGCTTCGACGGGGTCGCGGTCGTCGTACCCGATGAGGTGCAGGATGCCGTGGGTGACGAGGAGCTCGAGCTCGAGGTCGAGGGGGACGCCGAGCCGGCGCGACTGGCGCTGGGCGGTATCGAGCGAGACGACGATCTGCCCGACCGGGCCGGCAGGCGCCTGGGAAATCTCGAGCGGGAAGGCCAGGACATCAGTCCGGTGGCCGACGCCGCGGAAGGCCCGATTGAGCCGGCGGATCTCCGTGTCGTCGACCACCGTGATCTCGACAACGCCGGCCTCGCGGCCGGCCGCGCGTAGCGTTCGCTCGGAGGCGCGGCGCAACGCGCGCAGGGGCACGCGGCGACGCCGAGAAGCGCTCAGCGAGACGCGGGATGCCCCCGCGTGCCCGGGCACGCCGCTACGGCGCGTCGGGGGCGGCCTCAGGCGCCGACCGCGAGACCACCGGCCCCGGGCGCGCGCTGTGCGCGTCATACGCCCGAACGATCGCGGAGACGAGCTGATGGCGGACGACGTCCTGGTCGTCGAAGTAGACGAAGCGGATTCCCGGGACGTTGGCCAGAATCGCTTGCACCTCGATGAGTCCCGAATGACGCGAGGACGGGAGGTCGACCTGGGTGATGTCGCCGGTGATGACCATCTTCGAGTTGAAGCCGAGGCGCGTGAGGAACATCTTCATCTGCTCGGACGTACTGTTCTGCGCCTCGTCGAGGATGATGAACGCGTCGTTGAGCGTGCGCCCGCGCATGTACGCGAGCGGGGCGACCTCGATGGCCCCCTTCTCCATGAGGCTCTGGACCTTTTCGCTCTCCAGCATGTCGTAGAGGGCGTCATAGAGAGGGCGCAGATAGGGATGCACTTTTTCGTAGAGATCGCCGGGCAGGAACCCGAGGCGCTCGCCGGCCTCCACCGCCGGCCGCGTGAGCACGATGCGCGCGACTTCACGCTTCATCAGCGATGACACGGCCATGGCGACGGCGAGGAACGACTTGCCCGTCCCCGCGGGACCGATGCCGAAGACCATGTCGTGGGCGCGCATGGCGTCCACGTACCGCTTCTGCCCGAGGGTCTTGGGCGCGATCCACTTTCGCCTGGATGGTACGAGGATGGCGTCGGCGAAGACCGACTTGAGGTCGGTGCTTTCGTCGTCCGCGAGCATGCGTAAGGCCGCTCGCACCTCCACGTTGCGGATGGGCGCGCCGGCTCGCACGAGCTCCGCGAGCTGAACCAGCGCCTTCTCGCCTCGACGCACCTGGCTCTCGGCGCCCTTCAGCACGACGTCGTGGCCGCGCGCGACGATCTGGATGTCGAGCTGGGATTCCAGCGTGCGGAGGTGGTCGTCGTTCCTCCCCAGGAGATGGCCGAGATCGACGTCCTGGGCGAGCGAGATACGGCGCGTGATGGTGGCGGCTTCGCTCAAGTCCCCCTCAGTCTATCACCGCGCTCCGCTCGTCCCAGCGGGAGGACCTCCCGGCCGGCCGGGAGCGTCGACCAGCATGATCCCCAGCTCCCGGAGCTGGGCCGGGCTGGCCGGCGCGGGCGCCTCGGTCATCGGGTCGACGCCCTTCTGGGTCTTGGGGAACGCGATGACGTCGCGGATCGACTCTTCGCCCGCGAGCACGGCGACCAGACGATCGAGGCCGAACGCGATGCCGCCCATGGGAGGAGCGCCGAATTCGAGCGCGTCGAGCAGGAAGCCGAATTTCGCGCGCGCCTCGGACTTGTCGATGCCGAGCAGCTCGAAGACGCGTTGCTGGACGGCTTGCTGGTGGATACGAATGCTGCCGCCCGCGATCTCCTGGCCGTTGAGGACGAGGTCGTAGGCCTGGGCCAGAACCGCGCCCGGCTGCGTGTCCAGCAGCGGCAGGTCTTCGTCCCGCGGCGCGGTGAAGGGGTGATGCATCGCCTGCCAGCGCCGATCCTCCTCGCTCCACTCGAACGCCGGGAAGTCGACCACCCACAGCATCGCGTCGCGATCGGCCGGGATCAGGCCATAACGCTGGGCCAGTTCCGCGCGGAAGCGGCCGAGGACCGTCGCGGTCGTGGACGGCGCGTCCCCCACGAGGAGCAGCAGGTCCCCCGCCTCGGCGCCGAGCGCTTCCACCACTGCCGGACGCAGCGGATCCAGGAAGCGCGCGACCGGGGACTGGAAGCCTTCCGCCGTCACCTTCACCCAGACCAGTCCCTTGGCGCCCCACGCTTTCGCGGTGGCCACCAGATCGTCCGCTTCCTTCCGACTCAGACCGCCCGCCCCGGGCACGCGGAGCGCCTTCACCACCCCGCCCTGTCCGACGACCTGAGCGAATGCCTGGAATTCACCGTCACGGAACAGCCGACTGACGTCGACCAGCGGAAGATCGAAGCGCAGGTCGGGTTTGTCGGAGCCATAGCGGTCCATCGCCTCGGCATAGGAGAGGCGCGGCAACGGCCGCGCCAGAGTGACGCCGCGCCCCGCCTGCCAGATCTCGGCGACGAGACCTTCCATCAGCGTCATGACGTCGTCGCGGCCGAGGAACGAGGTCTCGACGTCGATCTGTGTGAACTCGGGCTGACGGTCCCGGCGGAAGTCCTCGTCCCGGAAGCAGCGCGCGATCTGGAAGTAGCGCTCGAAGCCCGCCACCATCAAGAGCTGCTTGAAGAGCTGCGGGGACTGGGGGAGCGCGTAGAAGCTGCCGTGGTTCAGGCGGCTGGGGACGAGGAAGTCCCGCGCACCCTCCGGGGTGGTGCGGATGAGGAACGGGGTCTCGACCTCCAGGAACCCGTGTCGATGCAGGTAGGCCCGCGTGGCCCGGTACACGGTGTCGCGGAGGGCGAAGTTCCGGAACATCGAGGGGCGGCGCAGGTCGAGATAACGATAGGTAAGCCTGGTCAGCTCGTCGACCTCGACGTCGTCCTCGACGGGGAACGGCAGCGCGCGCGACTCGTTCAGGATCTTCGCCTCGCGGACGTGGACCTCGACGCTCCCGGTGGCGAGCCGGACGTTCTCGGTGCCGGGCGGGCGGAGTCCGACCTCACCGCGCAGGGCAACCACGAACTCGGCCCGGATCGCCTCCGCGCGGGCGTGGGCCTCGCCGCTCGTGGCCGGATTGAAGACGCACTGGACCAGCCCCGAGCGATCGCGCAGGTCCACGAAGACAAGGCCGCCGTGATCGCGGCGGCGGTGGACCCATCCCATGAGCGTCACCGTGCGCCCGACGTCCTCGGCGCGCAGCTCGCCGCACGGGTGCGACCGTCTCCAGTCTCCCAAGCCCTCGATCATGCCGGACGCTCGGGCTCGGGACGTGGAGCGAGATCGGCGTCCCGAGCCTGTCCTTCCGCGTCGAACACGACGACGCGGCCGAAGCCGCGGGACTCCAGATCCTGAAGCTGCTTTCCGAACCGCTTGGCCTTGAGCTCCAGAGTCACCACGCCGCCATCGTCCCACAGGTCGCGCGCCATCGCCAAAACCGCCCCGAGGTGAGTGGTGTCCTCGTCGAACACGATGGCGGTCTTACCGTGCCGGTGGGCGCCGGCCCCTCCCCGTTCGGTCAGGATGTTGATGACGCGCTCGAACCCGATGGAGAATCCCGTGGCCGGCACGTCGCGCCCGAGAAGCTTGCCGATCATTCGGTCGTACCGCCCGCCGCCCGCGATCGACGAGGCCGCGTCCCGGTACCGGATCTCGAAGATCGGGCCGGTGTAGTAGGACATGCCGCGAACGAGGGTCGGATCGAAGGTGACGCGGAACCGGTCACCGGCGACCTGGGTGACGCTGTCGATGATGCGCGTCAACGCGCGGGCGGCGGACGGGTCCGCTCCGTCTCCGAGCCGCTGGGCCAGCCGTTCGGGCGTGGACTCCGTCCCCGCCGACGTCTCCAGGAGGGACATCAGCGCGCTCACCGCGGGGCGGGCATGCCCGGCCTCGACGAGCTCCTCGGCCACGCCGGACGCTTCGATCTTGTCGAGCTTGTCGAGCGCGATGAAGACGGAATCGAACCGGGCTTCCTCGAATCCGCAGTGCCGGGCGACCGACGCCAGCATCCGCCGATCGTTGACTCGAACGGTGAGGCCGTCCAGGCCGATGGCCAGGAGGGCGTCGGCGGTGGCCAGGATCAGCTCGATCTCCGCGACTTCCGAGCGCACGCCCAGGATGTCGATGTCGCACTGGGTGAACTGGCGAAAGCGTCCGTGCTGCGGGCGCTCGGCGCGCCACACGGGGCCGATCTGGATCGCCTTGAGCGGCTGGGGCAGGCGCGCGTGGTTGTGGGCGTAGTACCGGGCCAGCGGCACGGTGAGATCGAAACGCAGTCCGAGATCGGACAGCTCCTCGGTGTCGCGGGCCGCCGCCAACCGCTCGCCGCGCTTGAGGATCTTGAAGATGAGCTTTTCGTTCTCGCCGCCCTCGCCGCCCGTGAGGAGGGCGAGACTCTCCACGGCCGGGGTCTCGATCCTCACGAAACCTCGCCGGCGATAGACGTCGAGGATCGTCGCCAGCGTCCGATCACGGAGGTCGACCTCGTCGGGCAGCACGTCGCGCATGCCGCGGGGAGGGGTCGTGTCCAGCTTCATGGTCACATCACGCGTGATGAAGGTCGCCGGAAGCGACGAACTACTCGGGAAGGGTCATGATGATCTGGGTCTCGCCGCTGTCCCGGAGCAGGCCGGTCCGCCGGAGCACGGAAAGCACGAGGGACGGCCCCGCGTCGCCCGGGATCGCACCCATACCGCTGATCATCCCCTCGAAACCCGACTGCACGATCTGCATGCGGAATCCCGCCGGACCCCGGTAGACCACCGCCACCCGGCCGGCCTCTTCGTCGTTGACGGGGACCAGAACTTCCTGGACGCCGTCGCCGTCGAGATCGACGGAGAGGGGGTTGGGTTCCATCTTGAAATGCTTGTCGACGGTGGTCTGGAACATCGGGATCTGGATCACAGCGCGGGCGATGCCGCCGCCCACGACCGTCAGCGAGCGCCACATCTCGTTGGCCCCCGACGCGATGCGCAGCCGGCTGTATTCGTCGACGTAGGCGAGGACGCGACTGTCCTTCCCGGAGATGTTGGAGAATGTCGCCCCCGTCAACCTCATCGTGTCGGGCACGTAGGCCCGCGTGGTGGCGACCAGGTCGTTGCCCTTGAGCACGTAGCGCATGGCGTTCCCGCGCATGAAGAACGCGGTCTTGTCCTGGGGATGTCCCCAGACGCTACGGTTCAGCCCATCACCTTGTTCGTCGACGGCCAGCAACAGCAACGCCGTGTCCTGTGCGATGGCGACCGGGCGACCCTGCCGGACCGTGAGGACGTACGCGATCATGCCCGCTTTGACGTCCTGGCGGTTCACGACGACCTCGAGGTGACCGTCGCCGTCGAGGTCGGCGAACTGCACGCTGAGGATCCGTCCCATCATGAGCTTGTCGTACGTCCACTCGGCGTCGAGCTTCTCGCCATTGATCCGGTACACGTACACCTTCTGTCCGTCGGTCACGACGAGGCGCGGCTGCTTGTCCGCCGGCGCTACGGCGACGTCCATGGAGGCGACCAGGAACGGGAACGTCGCGGCCAGGCGGACGGGGATCGAGCTGGCGCCCGACGAGTACTTGTTCGGCTCCCAGTCACCCGACAGCAGCCGGGCCAGCAGCGACCGCCTCTCGACCTTGACGTCTCCCGACCCGCCTGCCGAGAACTGCTGGGTGGGTCGCGGCTTCACCGTCGACGGCACGAGGAGAGTGGTCTGAAGCAGGGGCGCTGGTGCAGTCCGCGAGAACAGACGAGCCTCCATGAAAAGTTTGTTCTCGACGGTGTTGAAGTGAAGGGCTAGCAGATGCGCGAGGTTGAATTTCTGCGACGCCTCCGCCACTCCCTTGCCCTTCAAGAAATCGTCGGGCCCGATCTTTTCCTGCCCGAGCCACGCGAGCACCTGGTCGCCGAATGCGACCTGGAATCGGCCCGTCCGATCCAGCTCCTGAAGCAGTTCTTGGACGGCGACCTCAGCCACCCTCGGGCGTGCTGCGGTGCCCAGGGGAAGCACGGTAAGCCGGACCTTGCCGGCGCTGACGCGGGCGCGATCGCCGGCCTGCACTTTCGGGCCATCGACCTGCGTGGCCACGGAATAGTTCTCGAAGGTCTGGGAGACGACGAGGCGCCCCAGCGTTTCCTCCGTCCGCCCCAGGGACTGCTTGGTGCGCGGATGGATCAACTCGCGGCCTTCCCGATACCCGACCAATTCCAGGCCCGGCTGTACGCCCTGGCCACGCCCCGCGGCCAGGATCACGCGCGCGTCGGTCACCTCGACCACGTCCGTCTGGATGGCCGGAAACAGCGCCGTGAGCTGGTCGGCCAGCACCTTGAACGACAGCGGCGCCGCGCTCTCGGGGGGGGCCTGCGATGCCGATTGCCCCCACGCCCGGGCGAGCCAGACCGAGGAGACAGCGAGGACGGCGACGACGAGGCCACGGGCGACGCGGTGTTTGAGCATCAGGGAGGACTATATCAAATCAAAAACAGAGGGCATGGGGTTTTCCCCCATGCCCTCTCGACGAACGAACCGCGAAGCTTAGAAGGTCACGCGGATACGGGCCGTGCCCTTGTAGACGTTGCGTGACTGGCAGGTCGACACGCCGTCGGTGACGCACGGGTTGTTGCCGTCGCCGCCGGTGCGCTGGATGTTCAGCGCGTCGCCGGTGATGAGGGCGGCCGCCGCGAGGTCGAAGGTCACGTTGGGCGCGAAGCGGTAGGTGAGACCGAGAATCCACTCGTTACCCAGGTACCGCTCTTTGCCGCCGTGGAAGGCGAAGGTGCTGGTCGTGATGCCGTTCGCCAGGATACCCTTCGTGTCGACGCTCGTGTCAGTCCAGCTGACGTTGGTGAGCGCGCGGAACGTGAGGGCTGGCGTCAGCGAGTAGTCAGCGGCCAGGCCCCCGAAGATGCGGCCGTACTTGTCGTAGCTGGGCGACTCCCGCATCACGAGAGAGCTGCGGCCAGCGTAGAAGCTGGTGATGTAGTCGATGTCACCCGTCCAGATTTCGGTCCAGCCGTTCATGTAGGCAAAACCCGAGTTGATCGGGTCGTACCGACGGATCGTGCCACCCCCAGCGTTCTGGGAATCGTGGTTGGCGTTCTGACCGGGGGTGTACATGACGCGTGCTTCGATGTTCAGCGGACCGGTGCGGAAGCCGACGATCGTGTCGGCGATGAACGACCGGATGTCGACGTCGTTGATCACGCCGTTTCGGTTCAGGATCTCCTGCTCACCGAGGAGGTAGATGAACGTCGGCTGAACGGTGATCGGGCCCATGGTCCAGCGAACGTCGGCGCCCAGGTAATGGCGCTTGATGTCGCGGCCCACACCGCCCGGAGCGGCGACGTTGCCGGCCGTGACGGCTGGGCAGTTCGCGTTCGGGTTGTACCCGCCCCACGCCGGCGTGCCGAGGTTGGCCGTACCGCAGTTGCCGCCGTCGTAGTGCGCGTAGGCGTAGGTCGGCTTGATCGTCAGCCCCTTGAAGACGTCCATTTCGAGGCTCGCCAGGAACGCGAACGAGTCCTTCTGGTTCGGCGCAATGAACTTATCGAGCGCCTCGCTGATCTGCACGAAGGTCAGGGTGCTGCGAACGTTGGGCGCCCACGTCGTTTCGAGGGTGGCACCAGGAAAGTCGCCGCTGGCCAGGATACCGACCTTGTAATTGTGGCCCCGGAACGGCTGACCGCCGAACCGTCCGATCGACGCCACCGGGATGAACGGTAGGAGCGAGCCCGGTCCGGTGATGGGAGCCTCGACGTACAGCCACTTGGTCTCGACCGCGCCCTGAACGTCGGTGTCGAGGTCGAAGTTCGCCGACGTGCCACTTTGTGCGACGCCGACGGTGGTGAGGCTTCCCGGCTGGCTGGAGGCGTTGAAGTTACCGCCACCGTTGGTGAAGTCCAACTCGATCGCCCATACTCCCTTGACTTTACCGACCTCACCAGTGAGCGTGAACAGACCGCGCTCACGGGAGTACCAACCCTTCTCCTTGCTGTTGGTGACGTCCGGCTGGCTCCCGGCCGTGACGCTACTTGGCTGGTTCCCTACCTGCGACCAGTTCTTGTACGCGGTGGTCACGAAATCGACCAGGCCGCTGATCGTCACCTTCGGTGCCGGCGCCTGCGCGAAGCTCGGCGGCGCTAGCAGCCCTAGGATGGCGAGGACGGCAAGGACTACGACGACAGACCTTCTCATTACCGCCTCCTCATGTGGGAGGTGAACAGCGCAGACAACGCCCTTTTCGCCGTTGGCCAACACCAACACCTGCGCCTACAGGACTCGACAGCAGCCTACTAGTAACTCTGCCGGCCCTCTAAAGTCAAGATAGATTTGACGCGTTTGCCCGCTCTAGCCAGCAAAATTGGACCAATCCGAGGTGGGTCAGGGCGGGGGCGGCTCCTCCCCGAGGGCGTTGAGCCTGAGACCCGCGGCTTCACCGAACGGAGTGTCCAGGCCGAGGGCCCGGGCTCGTGTGAATGCCCGCCTGGCCTCCTCCAGACGCCTTTGCGCGGTCAGGACGAGCCCCAAATGGTAATAGGCGGCCTGCATTTCCGGGCTGAGCGTGATCGCGAACCGCAGCTCTTGCTCCGCCTCGCCGTACTGGCGCAGGTGGTACAGCGCCAGACCGAGGTTCTGGTGGGCGAGATCGGGCACGGTCAAGGTCGGGAGCGCGAGTGCCTTGCGGTACGCGGCGGCAGCCTCGGCCCATTCCCTCGACTCTGCCAGGGAGACCCCGAGGTGCAAGTGAGCATCGGCAAGCTGGGGATCGAGGGCCACCGCCTGCCGGAACTGTTCCAGGGCGAGATCGGGGCGCTGGAGCTGGCTGAACACGAGGCCGAGAACATCGCGATAGAGGGCTGACGTCGGGTCGAGCGAGATCGCCTCGCGAAGGGCGGCCACGGCCTGAGACGCCTCACGTGACTCGAAATGCTTGACCCCCCGCTCGAATGCCGCCCGGGCCTGCAATCGCCGGACGTCCTCGACCTGACGTCCGGTGGAGCAGGCGATGGTCGCGAAGAGGATGCCGAGGACGAGCCCGGCGACCCGCACCGTTGACACGCTCACACCCGGCCTGTAGCCTTAGCGCTCGTGCCGACATACGAGTACCAGTGCACCAGCTGTGGCCGCGAGTTTGAGGCACGACAGCGGATTTCCGAGCCCCCCCTCACGCGGTGCGAGCAGTGCGGCGGGATGGTCAAGCGGCTGCTCTCTGCTGCCCCCTTCATT
>DATHGT010000220.1:0-11958 GCA_035317605.1 Candidatus Acidiferrum sp.
GAAGTCAAGCGTGTCTTCCTCGGCGAGGCCCCAGGTCAGACCTGACCGTGCTCTCCTTGACGTCTCGGCCGGCCTCGGTGTATCAGATCGGCGACCGCTGACGAGCACGACGGCCTACCAGCAGGAGGGAGACCATGCCCAGTCTCGATTCGGTAGTGAGCGGGCTCAAGTTCACCAGCGTCGACACGGTCGGCAAGCAGTTCCGCAAGCTCGACCTGAAGGTCAAGGACGTGGGACCGGCGGTGGGATTGGCCTTGACCCGCTCGGAGACTCGCGGTCTTCGCCTGGCCCACGGCATCCTGGCGTCGGCGCCCACCGAGACGAGGGGCCTGAACGAGTGCCGCGCGCTCATCAACTGGGCGAGCGCGACGGGTTCCCGCGAGCGGCGGCTCGTCGCTCGCGCCGTGCGCGTAAGCAGCGACAATCTGGTGCTCGTCCATGAGCTCACCCGGCTGCCCCGGCAGACCGCGCGACCGTTCTTCGTCGATTACTTCGCGTCCGGAGGCGACATGAAGGCCGTCGCTCGCTGGCTGCAGGTCAGCGGCCACGTGCTCCGCACGCACCGGGTGAAGCGGGGTGACACCCTGGGGTTCATCGAGGACGCCGCCGAATGGGTCGGCGACAAGGTGGAATCGGGCGTCGACGCGATCGCCGAGGGCGCGGAGACCCTGGTGGATTCGGTCGTCAATGCCGGCAAGTCCCTGGTCGACGTCGTCACCGAAGTGGTCAACTGGTCCGTCGCGCAGGTCGCCGACCTCGTGGCGGCGTTGATCGAGGCCGGCCAGAGCATCGGGCAGATCCTCGATGCCGCGCTTCAGCAGAGCCTGGAATCCCTCAGAAAGTTCGTCAAGGCGATGGTCCAGGCTGGCCGAGCCATCGGTGAATCCCTCGAATGGGCCATCGTGAACGGCGGCGGCATGCTCCTCGACGTGGTCCAGGCGCTGCGAGAAGCCGGGACCGCCGTGGGAAACATTCTGGCGTGGGCGGCCGAGCAAGCGCTGGACGTGGCCACCGCGATCGTCCAGACGCTGATCAACGTGGGACAGTCGGTGGCACAGATCATTGCCGCGGCCGTCACGGTCGGGACGGCGATCCTGCAGGCGACGCTACGTGCGGCGCTGAGCCTCGGACAGACGATCGCCGATCTGCTCGTGGCCGTCGTGACGAACCCCGCCAGCGTGTTCAGCGCGACCGTCCAGGCGCTGCTCGACATCGGCCGCACGGTCGGTGAGCTGTTCGAAGCCGCGGGCGCGGCCATCGCCGACGGCGTGCAACGGGTGGCCCAGACGCTGGTGAGCCTCGGCCGGGCCGCGCTCGAGCTGATCGACTGGGCGATCGACAAGGCCGGCGCGGTGCTGCGCGACGTCATCGGTGGGATCATCGCGGCCGGCAAGCGTGTGGTCGACCTGGTGGCCGACGTGGCCACGCGCGGTCTGGCGATGATGCAGAAGGTCGTGGCGGAGCTGTTCGCGCTCGGCCGCACCTTCGCCGGCCTGCTCCACGACCTCGTGAGCCTGGCCGGCGACGCGCTCAGCACGTTCGTCCAGGCTGCGCTGGCGCTGGGTCGGACCGTGGCCGAGTTCGTCGGGCACACCCTCACCCGGACCTACACGCTGGCCGCCAAGCTCGTCAAGGCGGCGCTGGCGGCCGGGGTGGCGGTGGCCGAGCTGCTGGCGGAGGTGGCCGGAGATACCTATTGGGCACTGCGCAAGATCGTCAACGGCGTGCTGAAGGCCCTCGGCCCGGTGGGCGAGATCCTGGACTGGGTGCTGTCCCAAGCCGAGAACGCCACCGGCGCGCTCTGGCATCAGGCCCTGGACGCGATCCGCTACGCCGGCGGAAAGCTGACCAGTGCGCTCGACTGGGCGCTGGCCAAAGGTCAGCAGGCGCTGGAGGCCGTGATCCGCGCGTGGGAGAGCGTCGACGAGGCGCTCGAGGACGTCTACACCTGGGTGAAGAAGCAGGCCCAGACCGTGGGCGACGCGATCTGGGAAACCATCGGATCGATCACGGTCAAGCTGGAGAATTCGATCTCCTACGTGCTGCTCTACCTGCAGAAGGACTTCGTCCCCGGGATCCGACGGTTCGTCAAGGGGGCGCTGGACGCGGGGCTGGCCATCGGAGAGTTCGTGGCGTTCCTGGCCGAGCGGCCGCTCAAGGTGTGCGTCGAGATCGTCGGCGCGCTGCTGGAGTCCGGCGTGACGCTGGGACAGTTGCTCATCGAGACGGTTCAGCACCCCGATCAGGCGCTGGCCAACCTGCTGCGCGCCGCGCAGGCGGTCGGCAAGACGCTCAAGGATATCTATCACGCGGCCATCGTGGAGTCGGGCGAGCAGTTCCTGAAGGAGGTCACGCTGACCCTGCGCAAGCTCGAGAGGCCGGTGGTGGACATGCTCGAGGCCGTGGCCGAGGTCGCGGCCGGGGCGGTGGCCACCGTCATCACCATCCTGCTCGGCACGCTGGCGAGTTATCGGCCGCTCACGGCGCAGGAGAAGGCGGAGGCCAAGCCGATCTTCGGCGACTCCATCGATCTCGACAAGATCTCCGTGTCGTCCGAGAGCCTGCTCAACAAGGTCATCTTCGGCCTGCAGGACTGGGCGAGCAAGACGCAGAATTCCCGGGCCTTCACCACCGAGACCCTGATCAACTTCGACGTCGACGACGGCATCGAGCGGCACACGTTGATCCACGAACTGACCCACGTGTGGCAGGCGCTGGTGACCGGCCCGTTCTACATGGCCGAAGCCATCCACGCCCAGAACACCGCGGCGGGGTACAACTACGGCTACAGCAAGGCCAAGACGCCGACGGTCACCATCCCCACCGATTTCGCGGGGGCCACGAAAACCCTGCGGGTGGGAGAGGCCACGGGCGAGGGCGCGCAGCAGCGCTTGCTCGACGAGGGTGGCAACTTCGACGCGTTCAACCGCGAGCAGCAGGCGCAGATCACCATGCACTACTTCGTGCGCCGGTTCCTGCTCGCACAATCCCCGGCCGTGTACGGCCTGTGGCAGCCGTACATCGACGTCGTCCGGGCCGCGTGAGCGCCGCCCGTCCATCGCACGATTCCGCCCGACGGTTCCGTCTCGTCGTGGTCACGCCCCGCGCCCTCGGGTCGCCGATGCGGGACGCGCTCGAGAGGGCGGACGTCGAGGTGGAACGCGTGGCCCGTCCCGAGCCGGACGCCTCGGACGACCCCTATCGCCTTCAGGCCTTGCTGGCCGCGCTGACGCCTGCGCCGGATGGGCTTCTGCTGCTGGCGCCACGACGTCGACCGCCGGGGCGCCTGACCCCGGCGCCGGTTCTGAATCGGATTCCCGTCGGCATCGTGCAGGCCGACTCGCCGCGGCAGCTCGCTCCCTGGCTGGCCGCGCTCCGCGCCGACGCCGGACTCCCCCCGACGCCGACCTGGGGTGCGCTCGCCATGGGCAAGGACGTCTTTCTCGAACTGGGCCGTAGCTGCATCAGGTCGATGCGCACGGGTGGTGCCCCGCACGCGATGTCGGTCGGGAACTGGCTGGCCGACACCATCTCACGCGACTCGCTATGCGCCAACCTGGCCGCCGGGCCTCGGCTGGCGGTCTACATCGGACATGGACGCCCGTTGGGCTGGAGCGGCTATCAGGCGGTGCGCTGGCGCCATGTCGAGAAGATCGCTTGCCAACGACCCTGCGGGATCGTGGTGGCCTTCGCGTGCGACACCCTGAACGGGCTGCGGGGAATGACGCCGTTCGGCTGTCGCTGGGTCTACCAGGGGCGGGCGTGTTCCTATCTGGGCGTGACATCCGGCCTCGACGTCGCCGCCGGATGTCGCCTGATGGAGGAGTTTGGAGCATTGCTGGCCACCGGCAATCACCAGACCATCGGGCAGCTGCTGGTGGCGCTCGACGAGCAGATCGGTCGGCGCGAAGACCTCGCCCCTGTCCGGCCAGCGTTCTCGATGTTCCGTCTCATCGGCAACCCGTTACAGACGCTTTTCTGAATCTCGCCGCCTCGCGACGAATACGTGCCCTCGTCCGGCCTACGCACGCTTGAGCTGGCTCGGGTCGATGGGGAGGCTCCGGATGCGCTTGCCGGTCGCGGCGTAGATCGCGTTGCAGACGGCGGGGGCCACGGTGGGGACGCCGGGCTCGCCGAGGCCGCCGACCTTGGCGCCGGAGTCGAGGATGTGGACCTCGACGACCGGCATCTCGTTGATCCTGAGCATCTTGTAGTCGTGGAAGTTCGACTGCTGCACGCGTCCCTTGTCGACGGTGATCAGGCCGTAGTGGAGCGCGGTCAGCGCGTAGACCGCGCCGCCCTCCATCTGCGCCTTCACCTGATCCGGATTGATGGCGAGACCCGCGTCGATCCCGCACACGAGCCGGTGTACGCGCACGGCGCCGTCCGCGGCCACCGAGACCTCCGCCACCGTGGCCGCGTAGCTCTCGTACGAATGGACGACCGCGCAGCCGCGCGCCTGCCCCGCCGGCAGCGGCGCGCCCCAGTTGGCCTTCTGGGCCACCAGCTCGAGGATCGCCTTGTGGCGCGGCGATTTGCCGAGCAGCGCCTTGCGAAACTCCACCGGATCCTTCTTGGCCGCATGCGCCAGCTCGTCGACGAAGCCTTCGACGATGAAGCCATTCTGGGAGGCGCCGACCGAGCGCCAGAAGCCGAGCGGGATCCCGTAGTCCTTGTTCGTGAACTCGATGCGGAGATTCGGGATGTCGTAGGGCATGTTGCGGAGCGCCTCGACGGCGGCCTCGTCGATCTCGCCGGCCTTGGTCATCCCGCGCTGGATGCGCAGACCCGGGGCCACGACCCGCGTCAGCCACGCGGTCGGGGTGCCGTTGGCGTCCAGCGCGGCGCGGAAGACGTTGTAGGTGGCCGGCCGGTAGAACCCGTGGGTGATGTCGTCCTCGCGCGTCCACATCACTTTGACCGGAACACCTTTGGTGGTCTTGGCGACCTCGACCGCATCGACCACGAAGTCCTGGTTGCCGCGCCGCCCGAAGCCGCCGCCGAGCAGCGTGGTGTGGACGAGGACCTTGGCCGGCGGCAGGCCGGTGAGCCGGGCGCCCGTGGCCTGAGCGCCGCCGGGGCTCTGCGTGGGCGCCCAGATCGTGCACTGCTCCGGCGTGACCTGCGCGGTCGCGTTCATCGGCTCCATGCAGGCGTGCTCGAGGAACGGCACCTCGTAGACGGCCTCCACCACGCGGCCGCCGGCGCCGAGCGCGCCCGGTGCGTCGCCGTCGTTGCGCGCGACCTGACCGGGCTGCTTGGACAGCCGCTCGTACTCGGCCTTGATCATCGGGCTCGAGACCTGGGCCAGCGCGCCCTCGTCCCATTCGATCTTGAGCGCGCGACGGCCCTTGAGCGCGGTCCAGAACGTGTCGGCCACCACGGCCACGCCGTTGCTGACCTGCACGACGTCCTTCACGCCCTTGATCTGCTTGGTCGCGGTGGCGTCGAACGACCTGGCCTTGCCGCCGATGACCGGGCAGCGCTCGATCGACGCGACCAGCATGCCCGGCAGCTGAACGTCCATGCCGTAGATGGCCTTGCCGGTGACCTTCTCGGGCGTGTCGCGCCGCTTGACCATCTTGCCGATGTAGCGGAACTGGTCCGGCGTCTTCAGCTTCGGGTTCTGCGGCACCGGCAGCGCCTGCGCCTTGTCGACGAGCTGGCCATAGGGCATGCGCCGGCCGCTCGGACGGTGGATCACCGTGTCCGGCTCGGTCTCGACGCTCTCGACGGGCACGCCCCACTCGTTGGCCGCGGCCTGCTTGAGCATCTCGCGGGCGGCCGCGGCGGACTTGCGCCACATGTCGATGTGATCGCGCACGCCCCGGCTACCGCCGTAGGACTGGCTCTTCGTCACCGGGTTGGCGTAGAGCGCGGGATTGGCCGGCGCTTGCTGGACCTTCACCTTGTCGAGCGAGGTGTCCAGCTCGTCGGCAATGATCATCGGGGTGGTGGTCAGCGAGCCCTGCCCCATCTCCGGCACCGAGTTCACGATCGTGACGACCCCGTCGCGATCGATGCTGAGCCACTGGTTGGGCGCGAAGACGCCGGGCGTTTGCGCTCCCGCGCGGCGTATGACAACTGGAAAGCCGATCACCAGCGCGCCGGCGGCGGCGCCCTTGAGCAGCGTTCGTCGGGTCAGCTCGGTCGCCAGCATCACCGGCCTCCCTTCCCGAGCGCCGCCGCCCGGTGGATGGCGGCGCGGATCCGCTGGTAGGTCCCGCATCGACAGATGTTGGCGGCCATGCCCGCGTCGATGTCGGCGTCGGTGGGTGAGGGCTTGGCCGCCAGCAGCGCGACGGCCGCCATGATCTGGCCCGACTGGCAGAAGCCGCACTGGGGGACGTCGACCTCCATCCACGCCTTCTGCACGGGGTGATCGCCCGTCGCGGAGAGTCCCTCGATCGTGGTCAGGCGCCGGCCCGCCGCCGCCGACACCGGGGTCACGCACGATCGAACGATCTGCCCGTCGAGGTGCACGGTGCAGGCTCCGCACTGGGCGATGCCGCACGCGTACTTGGTTCCGGTGAGCGCGAGCTTCTCGCGGATCGCCCACAGGAGCGGCATGTCGGGTTCGACGTCGAGCTGCTCGGGCTTGCCGTTGACGGTGAGGGAGACCATGGGGACCTCCATGCGGAAAGAATCACACGCAGTATAAATCCGATCGGACGCGCTTACTCGGGTGGTGGAAGGGCCTCGCCGCCCACGTACGGGCGCGGAGCGTGCGAGGCCAGCGGCCGGACGCGCAGGGTCGCGACGATCGGCAGGTGATCGGAGGCCACGCGGGCCAGGCGGCTTCCGTGGACGTGGAAGTCGCGGCCTTCCAGCTCGACGTCCCAGTAGAGCCGATCGAGGGGGAACAGCGGGAACACGGCCGGGTGCGTGCGCCGCATCCGCCGCATCGGCGACGAGAACTCGCGCTTGAGCCGGCGCGACACCGGTCCGGGATGCCACTCGTTGAAGTCGCCCATGACCACCCGCGGGCCGGCCAGCGCGGCCACGTCACGGAGGAAGTGCGTGAGCACGTCGACCTGCCGGCGGCGCTCGCGCAGGGCCAGGCCGAAGTGACAGTTGAAGACGTGCAACAGGCGGCCGTCGACGTCGAGGTCGACCCGCAGGCAGGCGCGGGGCTCGCGCGTTCCGTGGCTGAGGTCGCACGCGCCCCATCCCAGCACGGGCAGCCGGCTCAGCACCGCGTTGCCGTAGGTGCCGCTCCGATACGGGCGCGCCACGCCCATCACCTGCGCCATCCCGAGCTGCTCGGCCAGGTAGGCGGCCTGGTCCTGGTGGGCGCCGCCGTCCTCGCGGATCACTTCCTGAAGTCCGATCACGTCGGGACCGATCTCGGCGATGACGGCGGCGATGCGGTCGAGATCCAGCCGGCGATCCAGACCGAGCCCGCGATGAATGTTGTAGCTGGCGACGACGAGCGGCCTCACGTGCGGGGGGAAGTCCCCTGATACTCGACGAAGTACTCGTAGAGCTGGATGGGGTGAGTGATCGGCGACGGCAGTCGCGCCGCCGGCGGGGCGATGATGAACGTGTGCAGCTCCTCGGCGGCGGGCCCGGCGTGGGCGCCCAGCTCGGGAATGTAGGACACGTTGCCGTCGGTGGCCTGATTGCCGTAGATCACGAGGTCGCCCGTGCTGCGCATCGCCATCAGGTCGCGAATGCCGTCCAGCACGAGGTCGACGTCGTCGCGCCCCGCGAAGGGCCCGGGCTCGCCGCCGGACAGCCGATAGCGCTTGCCCCGCCACACGCAGACCGGACCGCCGGCCGACCGCGCGAGCAGGAAGCCGATGCCGCGGGCGCGCGAGACGTCGTCGACCAGCGTGGGCGCGCGCTGATCGATGGTCTCGATCGGCACGGGCTCGTCGGTGTCGAGGAAGTAGACGAACGCGTTCGGTCCGGCCACGACCACGCGCACGCCGTCCTGCTCCCGCGCCTCCTTGATCTCGCCCAGGAGCCACGGGAAGTCGACTTCCAGATAGTTCACGAAGCGCTGCCACATCCCCGGCGCGCCGCGCCGCCGGTAGGCGGTGAGCCCGCGCGGCCACGGCCGGCCCGGGGGCGTGGCCAGCGCGACCTCGTGCTGGTGCGCCGGGATCAGGAAGTCCTCGAAGAGCTGGCGCTCGAGCTTGCGTCCCTGGTGGAGGCGCTGGTAGGGCGTGGTGGCGGCTTGCCCGTGGTCGGACAGCACATAAAGATCGTACCCGTGCTCGGGCACCCGGCGCAGCACGCGATCGAGCTGGCGTATCGAGCTGTCCACCCGCCGCAGGGCCCGTAGCGCGCGCCGGTGGCTCGGCCCGAACGAGTGGGCGAAGACGTCGTAGTCGAGGTAGTTCACGTAGATCGCGGGGACGCCCGCATAGAGGTCGCGCGAGACGGCCAGCGTGAAGAGCTGGCGGAGCCAGATCGAAACCGCGATCTTCAGGAGGAGCCACTTCCAGCCGCGCGCGCTCTCGCCCACCGGGTCGGCGACCAGGCGCAGCAGCGCGCGCGCCACCTCGATCAGCGTGAGCGCGAGGCCTTTGATCGCGACCCAGCCGAGGACCAGGAACGCGGAGACAGCCCGCAACACGCCCGCCCCCGACGGCCGCTTGAGAGTCGCGAAGTTGAACACATTGTTGAGCGCGCCGCCCGTGAAGACGCAGCCGTACGTGCTGCCGCCGTCAACGATGCCCCGGCGGCCGGCCGCCTGCGTCTCCTCGACCCAGGCCGCGTCGCCGGCGCGCGGAAAGTACACGTCGTCGCGCCGGTGCTTGTCGTGGTAGTGGAACCCGGGGATGTCGGGCCGGACGCCGTACATCGCCGCCATCTGGAAGGCCGGCGTCGAGGTCGGCATGCCCACGCACATGGGCTCCAGGCGGTGTCCGCGCCGCGCCAGCAGACGCGCGAGGAACGGGACGTGTCCGCGCGCGATGGCGAGATCGAGGATCGAGCGCGAGAGTCCGTCGATCTGGACGATCAGCAGCCGCCGTCCCCGACGCGCGGGCGCCGGGCCGAGCCGAAAGCGGCGGATCACGCGGTCGACGAGGTATTGCACCCCCAGGACGACGTCGTCCATCCCCATCACGCGTATTGTAAGATCCGAACATCATGGACGCGAGCGCAGCCATCGTCGCCGCCGTCCGTGCGTTCGTCGACGCCGAGGTGCGGCCGGTGGTGGCCGAGCTCGAGCACGCGGACCGCTATCCTCACGAGCTGGTCGCCCGCATGCGCGAGCTGGGCTTGTTCGGCGCGCTGGTGCCGGCGGACTACGGCGGCCTCGGACTCGACGTGACCACCTACGCGCGGGTGATCGAGGAGCTGTGCCGCGGATGGATGTCGCTGGCCGGCGTGATCAACAGCCACACCATGGCCGCCCTCATCGTGCGGGAGCACGGCACCGAGGCCCAGCGCGCGCGCTGGTTACCGCGTTTTGCCAGAGGTGATGCGCGCGGCGGACTCTGCCTCACCGAGCCGCACGCGGGCTCCGACGTGCAGGCCATCCGCACCGCCGCGCGACGGCGCGGCGACGAGTACGTGGTCAACGGCACCAAGATGTTCGTCACCAACGGGCGCGAGGGCAACACGTTCGCGCTGCTCGCCGTCACCGACCCCGCGGCGGCCCCGCGGCACCGCGGCATGTCGTGCTTCATCGTCGAGAAGGGACAGCCCGGGCTGCGGGTGGCCCAGTCGATCGACAAGCTCGGCTACAAGGGCGTCGACACCGCGGAGCTGGTCTTCGAGGACTTCGTGCTCCCGGCCGAGGGCCTGGTCGGCGGCGTGCCCGGCCGCGGGTTCAAGCACGTGATGAGCGGTCTCGAGGCCGGCCGCATCAACATCGCGGCCCGCGCCGTCGGCGTGGGCCAGGCCGCGATGGACGAGGCGCTCCGCCACACCCGCGGCCACGCCGCCGCTCCCCACGTGGTCTCGCTGGCCGAGATGGCCACCCGGCTCACGGGAGCGCGGCTGATCACCTATTGGGCAGCGGGCATGAAGGACCGCGGCGAGCGCTGCGATCTGGAGGCGGGCATGGCCAAGCTGGCGGCGTCGGAGGCCGCGCAGGAGCTGGCCGACCTGGGCCTGCGCATCCACGGCGAGTCCGGCCAGCTCACCACGCTGCCGGCCGAGCGCCTCTACCGCGACACCCCGCTCATGATCATCGGCGAGGGCACCAACGAGATCCAGCGGCTGATCATCGCCCGCCAGATCCTCGAGCGCGGCGGCGCCGGATCCGACGCTGACGGCGAGCCCGACGCGCGCCGCCTCGTCCTCGCCGTCCGCCAGGTCGTCGACAAGGAGGTCGTTCCCGCCGCCGCCGAGCACGAGCGCGCGCACCGCTGGCCGGCGGACGTCATGCGGGCGGTCGCCGACCTCGGACTGCTGGGCGCGCTCGTCCCCCCCGACCTCGGCGGCCTCGGTCTCGAGCTGGCGACCGCGGCGCGGCTCGTCGAGGAGCTGGCGCGCGGATCGACGGTCGTGGCGGGGATCGTCGCCGGCCATCTCACCGTCACCGACGCCCTCGCGCGCTTCGGCGATCGGGAGCGGCGGAAATCGTTGCCCGCGATGACCCGCGGCGAAACGTGGGGCGCGGCCGCCCTCGGCTCGGTCAGCGGGCGCGCCGGCACGCAACCGGCTCCGGACTCGGGCGTCATCCGGGCGACCCGCGAGGGCGACGGCTGGGTCCTGGTCGGCCGCACGGGGCACGTGGACAACGCCGAGCGCGCCGGCATCTTCCTGGTGCTCGCCCACGACGACGACGATCGGTCGCTCGCCGTGCTCGTCGATCGCGGGGCGCCCGGCCTCGCCGTCGAGCCCGTCCCGCCGACCCTCGGCGCGCGCGGTCTCGATGTCGGGAACCTTTTATTCTCCGGGGTCCGCGTGCCGGGGTCGGCCGTCCTCGGAGGGGAGGCCGCGGCGCGAGCGGGCGCGGTGGCCCGGCTCGGACTGGCGGCGACCGGCGTGGGACTGGCCCAGGCCGCCTTCGAGGCCGCGCTGCGCTACTCGCGCGAGCGCACCGCGTTCGGCCAGGCCATCTGCCAGCACCAGGCCGTCCAGCTCAAGCTGGCCGACATGGCGACCGCGATCACCACCGCGCGCCTGCTCACCCTGCATGCCGCCGAACGGACGGAGGGCGGCGACGATCTGGCCGCGACGATGGCGCGGCTCGCGGCGACCGAAACCGCGAGCCGGGTGACGCTCGAAGCGATGCGCATCCACGGCGGCTACGGGTACACGAACGACTTCCCGGTGGAACGCTATTACCGCGACGCGCCGCGCCTGCTGCTCGCCCTCGGCGGCAACGAGCGCGAGCGCGAAGACCTCGGCCGGAAGCTGGCCGCGTCATGACGCGTATGACGAGGACCGCCGCGGCGAAGCCGCGGCGCCACGCGAGTCGGGGGGGTTTGGGGGGCCCGTGGCTAGGCCCCCCAACTCGTCGGTCGGGCCCGTGGCTAGGCCCCCCATCTCCATCGACCGACGTCGAGGAGACCGTCGACGAGGCGGTGGCGCCGCCATGGATGACGATCCTGCACAACTGCGACTGCCACACGTTCGAGCAGGTCGTCCGCCAGCTCCAGAAGGCGATCGCCTGCACCGAGGCGGAGGGCTGGAAGATCGCCTGGCAGGTCCACAATACGGGCAAGGCCGTGGTCAAGATCGGCCCCGAAGCCGAGTGCGTCCGCGTCGGCAACATCCTCGCCGCGATCGGCCTCGTGGTCACGGTCGTCCAGTCCTGACCACTCCTGATCCCGTCTTCTTCCGGGACCTCGCGCTGATCCTCATCGGCGCGGTCGTCGGCGGCAGCCTGGCCTGGCGCGCGGGCCAGCCGCTGATCCTCGGTTACGTGCTCGGCGGCCTCCTGCTGAGCCCGTTCACCCCCGGGCTCGCGGTCACCGACGTCCACCGGTTCGAGCTGTTCGCGGAAATCGGGGTGATCCTGCTCATGTTCTCGATCGGGATCGAGCTGTC
>DATHGT010000221.1:0-10194 GCA_035317605.1 Candidatus Acidiferrum sp.
ATGGAGAACGGCGATCCGTTCCGGGTGCTCATCGCGTGCATCCTGTCGCTGCGCACCCAGGACACCACCACCGGGCCGGCGGCGGCACGGCTGTTCGCGCTGGCCGACGATCCCGCGGCGATGCTGCGCCTGTCACCCGAGCAGATCGAGCGGGCGATCTACCCCGTCGGTTTCTATCGCACCAAGACCCGCGTCATCCTCGGCATCTGCCGCGACCTGCTGGAGCGGTTCGGCGGCCGTGTGCCCGACGATCTCGACGCGTTGCTCACGCTCGGCGGGGTCGGCCGCAAGACCGCCAACCTGGTGATCACCGTCGGCTACGACAAGCCGGGGATCTGCGTCGACACCCACGTCCACCGCATCTCCAACCGCTTCGGCTACGTGAAAACGCGGACGCCCGAAGAGACCGAGATGGCCCTGCGCAAGACCCTGCCCCGCCGTTACTGGATCGGCTACAACGATCTCCTGGTCAGCTTCGGCCAGAACATCTGCGCGCCGATCTCGCCGCGCTGCTCGGTGTGCCCGGTGCGCGCGCTGTGCCGGCGCGTCGGCGTCACGTCCTCCCGCTGACTCGCGCCCGCAGACGTCGCAGCGTGGCGAGATTGCGGATGTCGGCGAAGGGCTCCGGCTCCTTGGCCGTCTCCAGCACCTTCGGCACCTTCGCGAATCGCCGATCGTTGAGCAGGCGCCGGAAGGGCGCCAGCCCGAGGCAGCCCTGGCCGATGTGCTCGTGGCGGTCGAGGCCGGAGCCGAGCGGAGCCCGCGCGTCGTTGAGGTGGAAGGCGATCACGCGGGCGAGACCGACGTGCTCGGCGCACTCGTCGAAGGCCGCCGTCCAGCCCCTGGCCGCGCGGATGTCGTAGCCCGCGGCATAGAGATGACAGGTGTCGAGACAGACGCCGAGCCGCTCGGGACGCGCCGCGCGCCGCAGCACCACGCCCAGCTCCGGCAGACGATTGCCGATCAGGTTGCCGGCGCCCGCCGTGTTCTCCAGCGCGATCCTCACGCGATAGCCCGGCGTCCGTCGGGTGGCCTCGTCGACCGCCGCCACCACGCGCGCGACGCCGGCGTCGCGTCCGACGCCCATGTGAGAGCCGGGATGGATGACCACGCAGGCCAGCCCCAGCGCCTCCGCCCGCTCCAGCTCGTCGACGAACGCGTCGACGGCCTGTCGCCACTGCGCGTCGGCGGGCGAGGCGAGGTTGATCAGATAGCTCGCGTGGGCGAACACGTGGCGGATCCGCGTGCGCCGTCGCGCGGCGTGAAAGGCCCTGACCTCGTCCGTGGTGAGCGGACGGGCCGCCCACTGTCGCTGGTTCTTGAGAAAGATCTGCACCGCCCCGCAGCCCAGCGCGTGCCCTCGCTCGAGCGCGAGATGCAAGCCGCCCGCGATCGACATGTGAGCGCCGAGATCTCGGAATCTCGCGTCGGGACGAAGACTTCCGTTCGGCTTCGTCATTGGGGCGTGTCGAAGACCGGGGCCAGTAACTCGCTGATCTTCCGCCGCCGATACTTCCACATCGCGACGAGCTGTCGGTGGACGAACAGGACATGGGCCAGGCGGCCGAGCACGCCGAGGGGCAGGCGGTAAACGACGCGGTCCTCGACGGTGGTGCCGCCGACCTCGGCCAGGAAGATGTGGCGGTGCTCCCAGCGCGCGTAGGGACCGCGGACCTGGACGTCGAGAAAGCGAACGGGCGGATCGTACTCGCGCACGAACGTGCGCCAGCGCAGCGGCAGGCCGAGCCACCTGAGGCGCAGATCGAACGTGGCGCCCGCCGTCATGGCCGGCGGCGGCGCGAGCAGGCGAAGCCCGAGCGACGGCGGGCTGACGCGTACGAGGTTGGCGGGATCGGCGAAGAAGGCGAACACTTCGGCGCGCGGCTTCGGGAGCCACATCCGCGACTCCACGATGTAGTCGGCCATGACGCGGCGGCTAAGCGCCTCCCCTGGCGAGCCTGCGGCGAGAAGGCGTGGGAGCGCTGCCCGGTCGCGCCGGCCGCGCGACCCGCGGCGTCGCCGGGAAGGGGCGCCGTCCGCTCGCCGCCAGCGGCTTGCGCACACGACCCCATAGTTCCGCTCGCCGCGTCTCCAGCGCCTGCTCCGGGAGGCCCAGGTATCCGGCCGCCGTGGTGACCCGGCCGGTGTCCCACAGCCGGGCGAAGCGCTCGCGCCAGGCCACGTCGCGCAGGGCGTGATGGTCCATGATCACCCGGCATCCGGTGGTCTCGACGATCCGCGCGAGGTGATCGATGCCGCGATCGATGACGGCGGCGCCGACCTCGCGCTCCACGTACGAAGGCGGACCGGCCAGATAGAGCAGCGTGGGCCGCTGGCGCACGAGGTACGCCGCGGCCACCGGCGAGAGCGGGCCCTGCACGTCGGAGGCGAACACGAAGCGCTGGCGCTCGCCGGGCTCGGCGATGGTGAGCGCGACGACGTAACCCAGCGTGGTCGCCTCCAGGCCGTGCGGCAGCGGCGGCGAGACTTCGAGCACCACGTCCATCGAGCGCTCGATGAGATCGTCGGCCACGACCACGCGCGCGCAGCCCTGGAGCGCCTTCCACAACTCCGCCCCGCGCCGGGCCTGAAGCCCCTGGACCATCCGGCGCGGATCCTTGAGCAGCGCGCGCCGTCCCGCGTAGGAGGCCGGATCGGAACGAAAGTGGTCATCGTGATAGTGGCTGACGAAGACCGTCTCCGCCCGCGCCGCGTACGCCGAGATCCGATCGTTGGTCCGCCGCAGCGCCTCCCACTCCTCATCGGCCGGCGGCAGACCGAACCGCGACGGCGCCAGCGTCGCTCCGGGATCGATCAAGATCCCCCGCCCCGCCACCTCGACGTACGTCGCCATCGACCGCGCCCCCAGCGACTCCGCCCCCAGCGGAATGACCTTCATGCCCCCCCGCTCCGACTCACGAACTCCGAAACCATTCCCGGACGGGTGGCACCGGGGTGGCCCGGCCGTGCAGGCGGAGTGGGCCCCCTTCGTCCCGCGCGCGGTGCGAAGCACCGCGATTCGGGCGAACGGGTGACGCAGCCTGCACGGCCGGGCCACCCCGGTGACAGGCCCCGTCCGCCTCGCGCGCTCGATCGTCCCGCGTTCGATCGTCCCGGCGTTCGATCGCCCCGCGTTCGATCGCCCCGCGTTCGATCGTCCATTGTCAGATACAACGCCCGCCGTCGATCTCGATGCAGGTGCCCGTGATCATGGAGGCGTCGTCCGAGGCCAGGTACACCACGGTGGACGCGACGTCTTCAGGCTCGTTCAGGCGCCCGAGGGGGATGGTGTCGATGTAGCGGGCCAGCGCTTCCTGGTCGACGGCCTCGCTCATGAACGGCGAGAGCATCGGGGTGTGAGTCGCCACCGGCGCGATGGCGACCACCCGGACCCCGTGCGGCGCGGCCTCGAGGGCCAGCGCCTTGGTGAGGGTGACCACCGCGCCCTTGGACGCGGCGTAGGTCTGGCTGCCCGGCCGCGGACGGATCGCCGCCGTCGACGCGTTGACGACGAACACGCCGCGCCGCTGGCGCTTCATCACCGGCAGCGCGTACTTCGCGCCGAGCCACACGCCCTTGACGTTGACCGCGAAGATGCGGTCGAAGGTCTCCTCGTCGACCTCTTCGACGTAGTTCTTCCACTGCGAGACGCCGGCGTTGGCGAAGTAGAGGTCGAGCCGGCCCCACGTCGACGTCGCGCGCTCGACGATGGCCTGGCTGTCGGCCGCCTGGGTGACGTCCGCGCGCAGAGCCAAGCCCTGGCCGCCCGCCTTCTCGATCTGCTCCAGGACAACCTTGGCGCCGGCCTCGTTGACGTCGGTCACCACGACCCGCGCGCCCTCGCGCGCGAAGGCCAGCGCCGCCGCCGCGCCGATCCCCGATCCCCCGCCCGTCACCACCGCGACCCGTCCTTCGAGCTTCATGATGTGCTCTCCTGATCGATGACTCACATGGGGGGCCTAGCCACGGGCCCCCCAAGCCCCCCTGGCCCTCGTCGCGCCCCGGCGGAGCCGTGGCGCTCCTCGACTCTTTGCCATCGGTACCGTCTCAGCGCGACGCGTCCGCGGCGGAGCGGGACGCCCTCGCGGATCAGCAGCATTCGCTGCGTCAGCATGCTTTCCATCCGCGCCCGGCGGCTGATCCCGCCGCTCGCGTTCACCACGCGATGCCAGGGCACGTCGCCCGGACAGCTGCCCATCGCGGTCCCCACCGCGCGCGCCGCTCGGGGCCGGCCGAGCAGCGCCGCGATCTGCCCGTACGTGGCCACGCGACCGCGCGGGATGCGCCGCACCAGTCGCCAGACCTGCCGAGCGAAGCTCAGGCCGAGCGCGCGCGCGTTCCCAGCTCCCACAACCGGGCGTACAACCCTCCGCGCCGGACCAGCTCCGCGTGCCGGCCTTCTTCGGCCACGTGTCCGCGGTGCAGCACGAGGATGCGATCGGCATCCTGCACGGTCGAGAGCCGGTGCGCGATCGTGATGGTCGTCCTGCCTTCCGACAGTCGGGCCAGGGCCTGGCGAATGAACAGCTCGGATTCGGGATCGACACTGGACGTCGCCTCGTCGAGGACGAGGACGGCGGGATTGTACACGACCGCGCGCGCGATGGCCAAGAGCTGGCGCTCACCGTGCGAGAGGTTGCCGCCGCGCTCGATCAGCTCGGACGCGAGCCCTCCCGGCAACGCCGCCACGAGCCGCGACGCGTTGGCGACGGAGACCGCGTGCTCGAGGTCGGCCGCGCTCACCTGCCCGTCGGCGCCAAGTCTCAGATTCGCCTCCACGGTGCCGGTGAACAGCACGGTGTCCTGAAAGATCACGCCCACCCGCCGCCGCAGCCGCTCGAGGTCCCACTCGCGGACGTCGACCCCGTCGACCAGCACGCGCCCGCGCCCGACGTCGTAGAACCGGTTGAGCAGCCGCGCGCACGTACTCTTGCCCTCGCCCGTCGCCCCCACGATGGCCACCCGCTCGCTCGCGCGGACTTCGAAGGAACAATCGCGCAGCACCCAGCGGTCCTGGTCGTACGCGAACCAAACGCTTTCGAAGATTACTGGAGATGGGGGGCCCCTGCGGCTCCCCCCATACCCCCCCGACGCGCGATCCGCGTTCTCCGCGCGATCCATCCGGCTCACGATCGCCGGCTCGCGATCCAATAGCCCGAAGATGCGCTCGGACGAGGCCATCGCCGACTGCATGACCGTGTACTTGGCGCCGAGGTCGCGGATCGGCAGGAAGAAGCGGTTCGTGTACTGGATGAACGCGACCAGGGTGCCGAAGGTGAGGGTCTCGGCGGCGATCTGGCGGGCGCCGTACCAGAGGAGCAGGGCCAGCGCGGCCGAGCCCAGCGCTTCCACCGACGCGTAGAGCGAGGCGTCCCACACCGTGGAGCGGAACAGGGCGAGGCGATAGTCGGCGTTGAGCCGGCCGAAGCCCTCGGCCTCGTGACGCTCGCGCCCGAAGAGCTGGATCACCGTCATCCCCGAGATCGATTCCTGGAGGAAGCCGTTCAGCCGGGCCAGCCGGCGACGCACCTCGCGGTAGGCGTCGCGGGCGTGGGTGCGGAACCACGCGACGATCAGCGCGAGCACGGGCACGAGCGAGAACGTGACCAGGGCCAACCGCCAGTCGAGCCACAGCATCACGCCCACCACGCCGGTGAGCACGACGATGTCGCCGACCACCGCGAACAGCCCCGAGGTGAAGGCGTCGCCGACGGCCTCGACGTCGCTGAGCACGCGGGTCATCAGCCGCCCGACCGGCGTCCGGTCGAAGAACGCGGCCTCCAGGCGGAGCAGGTGGGCGAACAGCGCGGCGCGCAGGTCGTGGATCACCCGCTGGCCGCTCAGGGTCATCAGGTAGTCCTCGGCCGCCCGCAGCCCGTAGAGCGCGAGCAGGGCGGCGAGCAGCGCGGCGACCACGCGCGTGAGCCCGGGCCAATCGCCCTTGAGGATGTGGTCGTCGATGGCCACCTTCAGCAGGTAGGGCTGGAGCAGCTCGACGGCGGCGACCAGCGGGAACGTCAGGCCGGAGGCGATGATCACCCGCGCGTGCGGGCGCGCGGCCGCGGCCAGCCGCCGCACGAGCCGGCGATCGAACCCGCGGCCGAGGACCTCGTCGGCCTCGACGTCATGCACGGGCGATCTCCTCCTCGATCTGCTGGATCCGCCAGAGCTCCGCGTAGAGCCCGCCGGCCGCCACCAGCGCGTCGTGATGGCCGGACTCCACCACGCGCCCGCCGCCGAGCACCACGATCCGGTCGGCCGCGCGGGCCACGCGCAGCCGGTGAGTCATCATGAGCACCGTGCGCCCGTCGGCGGCGGCGCGCAGGTTCTCGATGATCTCTTCTTCCTTGGCCGTGTCGACGCTGGCGAACACGTCGTCGAGCAGGAGCACGGGCGGATCGCCCACCAGCGCCCGCGCCAGCGCGAGCCGCTGCCGCTGACCGCCCGACACCGTGAGCCCGCGCTCGCCGACCACCGTGCTCCACCCGCTGGCGAACTCCTCCACCTCGTCCCCGATGCCCGCGGCCGCTCCCACCCGGCGCGTCGCCGCGAGATCGACGCCGTCGCGGCCGAGCGTCACGTTGTCCTCGATCGAGCGCGAGAACAGGAACGCCTCCTGCGGCACGAAGCCGATGGTCGCCCGGACGGCGGAGCGCGCGAGCGTGGTCACGTCGCGATCGCCGAGGAACACGGTGCCCGGCGGCGGCTCCCACAGCCGGGCCAGCACGAGACCGAGCGTGGACTTGCCGCTGCCGGTCGGTCCCACCACCGCCACGGTCTCGCCGGGAGCGACGTCGAAGCTCACCCCGTTCAGCACCGGATCGCGGCCCGGATAGGCGAACGTGAGGCCGGCGAACCGAAGACCGGGCGGCGTCCCCGCGGCCGGCTCGGGCGGGTCGACTCGCTCGGGCGGTGGCGCCGCCGACACGATCTGCTGGATGCGCTCCATCGAGGTGAGCCCGCGGCGCAGCATGCCGAGCGTCCAGCCGAGGGCCAGCGTGGGCCACGCGAGGTACGCGAGATAGCCGTTGAAGGCGACGAGCCCGCCCAGCGTGAGCCGTCCGGCCATGACTTCGCCGCCGCCCACCCAGAGCACGATCAGGAGCCCCACGCCCGCCACGAGCCCGGTCAGCGGCGAGAACTTCGCGTCCGCACGCGCCACCGCGAGAGTCCGCCGCAGGTATTCCGTGTTGGCCCGGTCGAACTCGGCGCGCGCGCTCCCTTCCATCGTGTAGGCGCGCACGACCGCCATGCCGGCGAGCCGCTCCTGCACCACCCCGGACAGCACGCTGAGCTGCTCCTGCGCGGCCTCGGTGCGCGCGTGCAGGGTCGTGTTGAAGCGCGTGGCCACCGCGATCAGGATGGGATACGGCGCGATCGCCCACAGCGTCAGCCACGGGTCGACGGCCAGCATGGCGCCGAGCGCGCCCACGAACGCGAACGAGGTGCCGGCCGTGCTGACCGCGCCGAAGCCCACCAGCTGCTTGACCGCGGACACGTCGCTGGTCGCGCGGGTCATGAGATCGCCGGTGGAATAGACGGCGAAGCGGGCGGGCGGAAACGATTGCAGGCTCGCGTAGAGATCGTTGCGCAGGTCGTACTCGATCCGCTGGGCCCCGCCGATGATCGCGAAGCGGGAGCCGAGACGCGCCAGGCCGTTGAGGATCGCCAGGCCGAGGATGGCGAGCGCGTACGCGCCGATCGCCGCCGCGATGTCGGCCTGGAGCGCCTCGATCGCGTGCTTCACCGCCCACGGGATGCCGAGGCCGGAGAGCGTGGCGACGAGCAGGCAGCCGACGCCGAGCACGTAGCGGGCACGGTATCGGGCCATGTAGCGCCCGACCGCGCGGGGTGCCGAGATCAGCGCTGGCCCTCCGCGAACGGCGCGAGCGCCGCGTAGACGGCGAAGACGGTCGGCGTGGGCACGCCCAGGCGCTCGCCGAGCCTCACCGCGTGACCGTGCAGGGCCTCCAGCTCCAGGCGCTTGCCGTGGACGAGGTCGTAGTGCATCGACGCGGAGAGGTGCGGCGCGAGCTTGCCGGCATTGCCCAGCGTGGTCTCCACGGCGTCGGCGGGCAGCGCGACGCCGGACGCGCGACCGAGCGCCGCCAGCTCCTCCACGATCAGCCGATACATCCGCCACGTCGCCGGCGTGTCGCGAATGACGCCGATGGGGCCGCGCGTGAGCGCGGTCAACCCGGCCTGCGCCCCGAGCATCAGGTATTTTTCCCAGAGCACGCGGCGGATGTCGCCGGAGAGGGTGACGGGAACGCCGGCGCCGGCGAACGCGTCGCGCAGCCGCTCGGCGCGCGGGGTCGTGCGTCCGTCCATCTCGCCGAGCGCGACCGCGCCGGCGAAGGTGTGGGAGATCACGCCCGGCGCCTCGATCGTCGCGAACACGTAGGCGGCGCCGCCGAGCGCTCGGCCCGGCCCCAGCACCGCGTCGATCTTCTCCTCGTTGTCGACCCCGTTCTGGAGCGAGAGCACCGCGGTGTCCCGTCCGACGATCGCACGCACCTGGGCGACCGCCGTCTCGGTGTCGAACGACTTCACGCAGACGATCACCGCGTCGGCCGGCGCCAGCCCGTCGACTTTCTCCACGGCCGCGACCGGCACCGCGTACTCGCCTTCCACGGCGGAACGCACGCGGAGCCCGCCGCTCCGGATCGCGTCCAGGTGCGCCCCGCGCGCGACCACGGTGACCTCCTGGCCGCCCCGCGCCAGCTTCGCGCCAAAGTAACCGCCCACCCCGCCCGCGCCCACGATCACGATGCGCATCACCACCATCCCTTCCGCCGGAAGTACGTCAACATGCCGATTGCGGAGCACGCCATCAGCCCCAGCGCCCAGGCGTAGCCCCAGCGCCACTCCAGCTCGGGCATGTACTTGAAGTTCATCCCGTAGATGCTGGCGATGAACGTGAGCGGGATGAACAGCGTGGCGATCACCGTGAGGACCTTCATGACCTCGTTGAGCCGCTGGTTCTGCACCGACAGAAACACGTCGATCATGCCGGCCAGGATCTCGCGGAGCGCCTCGACCAGCTCGAGGGCCTGCACCGCGTGGTCGTGGCTGTCGCGCAGGAACGTCCGCGTCTCGGCCGCGAGCAGCGGACTCTCCTCGCGCTGGAGCACGCCGATGGCCTCGCGTGTCGGCCAGATGGCGCGGCGCAGGGCGAGCACGGTGTGCCGGGTGTGCTGCAGCGCCTGGAGCGAGCGCGGCGAGGCCTTGAGCGTCTCCGCCTCCAGGATCTCCACGTGATCGCTCACCGCCTCCAGCACGGGGAAGAGGCCGTCGACCACCGCGTCGAGGAGCAGGTACGCGAGGTAGTCGGCCCCCGCCTCGCGCACGCGCCCGCGCGATTGACGGATCGCGTCGCGCACGGGCTCGAACACGTCGCCGCCCGGCCGCTCCTGCACGGTGACGACCCAGTCGTGGCCGAAGAAGACGCTGACCTGCTCGTCGTCGCACTCGGGGGAGCGGGCGGAGGCCAGACGCAGCATGTGCAGGATCATGAAGTAGTGATCGGCGTAGCGCTCGATCTTCGGCCGCTGCGGCCCCCCGAGCACGTCTTCCAGCGCCAGCGGGTGCAGCTTGAAATGCGCGCCGAGCCGCTGGAGCACGCCGGTGTCGGCACCGTCGACGTTGATCCACCGCACGCCCGGGCCGGCCGCCGCCAGCGCCTCCTCCAGCGTCTTGCCCTCGGTCTCGGTCACCGCCTCGCGCGTGTACGCGATCACCGTGATGCGCCGCCGCTCCGCCGCGTCCGGATCGAGCGGCGGCAGCGTCCCCGGCATGGTGCCGGGCCGAATCCTCGGAAGATGGCGCCGCCGCGGCGTCGTCGCCGCGCGCGGGCGTGGCTCGCGCCGCGTGATCTCAGGCATTGAAGTTCCATGCTCCGAGACCGTGCAGTGGTTGTCAAGCAAGCTGTGCTAACCTTCGCGGGATGTTTGCGCCTGAGCGGCGCCTCGCGATCGAGGCCGCGCGCGCGGCCGGCGAGCTGCTGCTGAGCGAGCTGGCCGGCGCCCGCCGCATTGCCTTCAAGGGCGCCCCCACCAACCTGGTCACCGAGATGGACGCGCGCGCCGAGGCGCTGATCCTCGGCCGTCTGCGTGAGGCCTTTCCCGACGACGCGATTCTCTCCGAAGAGATGGGCGCCGCGAGCGGCCGGTCGGGGCGGCGATGGATCGTCGA
>DATHGT010000222.1:0-27867 GCA_035317605.1 Candidatus Acidiferrum sp.
GCGATCAACCCGACCGGTACTCGCCTCTACGTCGCCAACGCGGGGGCCGGCACCGTCTCGGTCGTCGATACTGCGACCAACGTGGTCATCGCCACCGTGACCGTGGGCAGCTTCCCGTTCGGGGTGGCGGTCAATCCGACCGGCACCCGCGTCTACGTCGCGAACGGCGGCGCGGGCGGTGGCGTCTCGGTCATCGACACGGCGTCCAACACGGTGGTGGCCACCGTGCCCGTCCCGAGCGCGGCGGGCATCGCCATCACTCCCAACGGCGCCCGGGCCTACGTGGCCGACTTCGCATTCAACAGCGTTCAGGTCATCGACACCGCGACCAACACGGTGGTGGCCACGATCACCGGGGGGTTCTCGCGCCCCATCGCTTTCGGGATCTTCATCGCCCAGGCCGCCTCGGTCTCCGGGATCCCCACGCTGTCGACCTGGGGGATGATCGTGCTCGTCCTGTCGCTGCTCGCGATCGGCACATGGCAGGTCAGGCGCGCGAGCGCCGGCCCGTCGCCCTCACGATTCCCGGCGTCGGAGCGCTGAGCCTCCGGCTACGTGCCGACGTCGGTGTACTTGACGTCGCAGCGGTAGGTCTTGTACTCGCCCACGAAGAACGGCTGGAGCGGGGCCATGATCTCGCGGTAGAGGGCGCTCTGCTCGTAGACCTGAAGCTGCGGCCGGGTGCGTGGAACGAGGCTTTCCCCACGTAACCCGGATCACCATGGCTGCCTCCTCGCGACGTTGTGCGGTGCGCCAAGGCGCGTGCCAGCGCGATCGTCGAGCGCGCTGCCCCATCTCACAACATGCAGGGAATATCGCTGGCGAGGGCAAAGACATTGGATACGTACCGCTGATGGCTGATCCTCCCCTTCACTGAATCAGATCGTCGGCGCGGATCAGCAAGGATTGTGGGATCGTCAGGCCGAGCGCCTTGGCGGTCTTGAGATTGATGACGAGCTCGAACTCTGTCGGCTGCTGGACCGGCAGTTCGGCTGGCTTGGCGCCCTTCAGGATCTTGTCAACGTAGCTGGCGGACAGGCCCCACCGTTGCGACCAGGTCGAACCATAGCTCAACAAACCTCCGGCATCGACCCAGAATCGACCCCAATAGATGGCCGGTAGTCTGGCCTTTGCCGCGAGCGCCACGAGCTTGTCTCGCTGCGCTGGAGTCACGAAGGGGGCGCCGCCCAGAACGATCAGTCCCCCGGCGTTGTTCTTCGTCATCGACGCGAACGCTCGCTCGAAGTCATCGGCAGACCTGACGAGGGTCGGCAGAATCGTGAGGCCCATGCTCCTCGCGGTCTCTTGAATCGTCTTGAGCTGTGAAGAATGGGCCGGGTTGTCGGACATGAGGACGGCCATGCGCGTGGCCTTGGGAACCACGGCCTGCAGCAATTCCACGTTCTTGACCCGCGTTTCGGTGCCGAACTCGGCCCCGCCGGTCACGTTGCCACCGGGACGCGCGAGGCTTGCGACGAGGCCGGAGCCGACTGGGTCGGAGACATTGACCATGACGATGGGAATCGTCGCCGTTGCGCGCATGACCGCAATGGCGGCGGGGGTTCCGTCAGCGACGATGACGTCGGGTTTCAGTGCCACGAGCTCGGCGGCCAGGCTCGAGGAGAGCTCGTGCTTGCCCTCCGCCCACCGGCGATCCAAAGTGAGGTTACGCCCCTCGATGTATCCGAGATCGTGTAGCGCTCTTGTAAAGTTTTGTCCTCCGGACGGAGGTGCGGAACCCTGAGACAAGACGCCGACGCGATAGACTTTCGCCGGCTGCGCCTCGCCCACGCATGGCAGGAAGAAGGCGCCGAGCCCGAGGGCAACGACGAAGAGCCTGACGCTGCGGGACGTCATGGTGTTGCCCCCTATCGACTGCTGCGAACGCCTATTCCGATCTCGGCACTCCAAGCACTTTCTCACACCTCGGTGATTCACACCATGTGGGGGATGTCTGCAGCCACCGTCGGATACGCGTAGAGGACGTGCTTGAGGTCGTCGGCGCGGGCGCCGAGGCGGATGGCGAGGGCGAAGACGTTGATGACCTCGTCGGCGCGGGGGCCGAAGAGGTGGGCGCCGAGGATGTGGCCGGTGCCCTCTTCGATCAGGACCTTCGATCCTGACGTCGTTTCCCCTGCCCGTTGCGAGCTGAGCCAGCCGGACGTGTCCTCGCGGTGGGCGCGAAACTTCAACCCTTGTTCGCGAGCGGCCCGTTCGGTCAGACCCGCGGAAGCGATCGGCGGCACCGTGAAGACCGCGCTGGCCAGACCCGTGTAGTCGACCTTCTTCTTGTTGCCCTCCAGCAGATTGGTCCCGACCAGGTCGGACTGGTGATCGGCGACGGGCGTGAGGGGCGGCCCGCTCGCCGCGGCGTCTCCCGCCGCATACACGGCGGGATTCGAGACGCTCTGGAGATACTCGTTGACGCTCACCCCGCGCTTCTCGGTCTTCACCGACGCGACGTCGAGCGCGAGGTCGGCGATGTCGGGGACGCGGCCGGCGCCGTGGACCACGAGGTCTGCCTCGAAGCGCTGCGCTCTTCCTCCGGCGTCACCCCGCACGGCCACGCCGTCCCCCCTTCGCTCCACGGCGCTGACGTCGACGCCCAGCTCCACGCCGATGCCCAGCTCGCGCGTGCGCTTCACGAGCTGATCGACGAGATCGGGATCGAACGCTTCGAGCGGCCGGGCTCCGCGGTGGACGATCGTCGCGCGAACGCCCGCGCGCGCCACCAGGTGAGCGAACTCGAAGGAGATGAAGCCGCCGCCGATGAAGGCGATGCGCGGGGGCAGCGCGTCCAGCTCCATGAACCGATCGCTGGTCACCACGTGCTCGGCGCCGGGAAACGTGAGTGGCTGGGGGATCGCGCCGGCGGCGATCAGCACCCGATTGCCGGTGAGCCGGTCATCGCCCACGGCGACGGTCGTCGGCCCCACGAACTTCGCGCGGCCGTGAAACGCGTCGATCCCGGCCTTCGCGTAAGCCTCTTCGGTGCCGCGCGGGATCGGGTCGGTCACCGCGCGCTTCACCCGCATCCGCTCCGGCCAGTCGACGGCGACGCCGTCGGCGCGCACGCCCTTGCCGGCGAGCGCGCGGGCCACGTGAACCGCCTCGGCTGAGGCCACCAGGATCTTCTTCGGTATGCACCCGCGCAGCGCGCACGTGCCGCCGAACGGGCGTGAATCGACGATGGCGACGGTCCAGCCCGCCGCGCGGCAGCGCGAAGCGGCCTTCGACGCGACGCCGGTGCCGATGACGATCAGGTCGTAACGCTTGTCCATGGCAAGACCTCCATCCTGTGAGTCCGCGGCCGGCGGGCACAGGCCACGAGCCCGCCCCCGCCCCACGACATCAGCGTCTCACTCTTCGGGCGCGGGCAACGCCTCCACGCGGCCGGGGCTCTCGCGGGCGCGCTCGTTCTGCTCGGCGCGGACGCGCTTCATGAACGGGATCAGCGGGAGGATGCCCATGAAGATGAGCGCCATCAGCCAGAAGTCGTCCATGTAGGCCAGCACCTGGGACTGCTCCACCGCGCCGCGATAGATCATGGCGAGCGCGCGGCGGCTGGCCGTGGTGGCGTCGGCGCCCTGGGCGAGGAAGTGGGCGGTCCACTGCTTGAGCCGCGCGGCGGTTTCCGGATCCCACGAGTCGATGTGACCGACCAGCTGCGTCTGGTGCGCCTGGCTGCGTCGCACGAGCATGGTGGTCGCCATGGCGATGCCGATGCTGCCGCCGACGTTGCGCACGACGTTGTAGGCGGCGGTGGCGTTGCCCAGCTTTTCCATGCGAATCGTGGCCAGCGTGAGCACCTGGAGCGGCGGGAAGACGAAGCCCATCGCGAAGCCCTGGAGAAAGCGCGGCCACGCCAGGCTCCAGTAGTCCATCCCCAGCGTGACGTGGGTCATCATCAGCGTGGCCACGATGTTCAGCCCACAGCCGCCGGCCAGCATCAGCCGCTGGTCCATCCGCGATATCAGCCGCCCCGAGAACATGAGCGCGATCATGGTGCCGAGCCCGCCCGGCGCGAGCACGAGGCCGGCGTTCCAGGCATCGTACCCGAGGATCTTCTGCGTATAGAGGGCGATCAGCAGCACGCTCGAGTTGAAGCCGAGCCCGATGAGCGCGATGCAGAGCGTCCCCACCGCGAAGTTCCGGTCGTTGAACACGTTGAGGTCGAGGATGGGCTCGGTCGTCATCAGCTCCCGCGCGACGAACGCGGCGAGGGCCAGGACGGCGAGCACGAGAAACGCCACGATGAGCTCCGAGTCGAACCAGTCCTCCCGCTGGCCGAGGTCGAACATGAGCTGGAGCATGCCGAAGCCGATCACCATGAGCACCAGGCCGATGGCGTCGATGCGCTTGGGCTTGCGCACGAACGGCGCGTCGAACAGAAACACGCTGGTCATGACGAAGCCGAGCACCCCGATGGGCAGGTTGATGTAGAAGATCCAGCGCCACGACCAGTTGTCGCAGACCCAGCCGCCCAGGGTCGGTCCGAGGATGGGCGCCAGCATGATCCCCACGCCCCACACCGACATGGCCGTGCCCCGCTGCCGGAGCGGAAAGATCTCCCACATGATGGCCTGGGCCATGGGGATGACGGGTCCGCCGCCCAGCCCCTGGAAGATACGCATGGCGACCAGGAACTCGAGCGAGGGCGCGATGCCCGACAGGAACGAGCTGACCGTGAACAGCACCGTGCAGATCAGGAAGAACCGCCGCCGTCCGAAGCGCGCCGACAGCCAGCCGGTGGCGGGAATCACGATCGCGTTGGCGGCGAGGTAGGATGTCACGACCCACGACATCTCCTCGATGCCGGCCGACAGCGAGCCCTGCATGTGGGGCAGCGCGACGTTGGTCACGCTGGTGTCGAGGACCTGCATGATGACGACCATCATCACGGTCAGCGTGATGGCCCACCGGCGCGCAGGCGACAGCGGCGCGTCGGTCATGGTCGCGTCAGAGCGCGCGGAGGAAGGCGACCAGCGCGTCCACCTCGGAGGGCTGCAAGCCCGCTCCGAACAGGGTGTCGTAGAACAGGATGACGTCGTGCAGGGTCGCCGCGCTGCCGTCGTGGAAGAACGGCGCCCGCGCGGAGACGCCGCGCAGGGTCGGGACCTTGAATGTCTGAATGTCTTCGCACCGTCCGGTCACGAGGGCGCGCCCCGGATCCGTCGTGCGGACGACCCGCTGCGTGGACGGGCAGAACAGCGTGTAGAGGGGAAGGTCCGGAGTGCGGCGCGCCACGCTGGCGACGCCGGTGTCGAAGAAGGCCCCGACCGACTGGTTGCCGATATTGGGCGTGTTGTGGCAGCTGCCGCACTTGAGGCCGGACCCTCCAAGGTCTCGCGTGTTGAAGAGCACCTCGCCTGACCCGATGGCTCGACGCGCCTGGGTGACCGCGTCCGACGATGGAGGCAGGCCCGCCCACGCCTGGTAGAGGCTGAACACGATCGGTGACCCGTTCGCCCCGAAGTTGATGCCCGGGAAGAACGGCTGGGTGGAGAGCGCCTCCGGCCCTCCGGTGCCGCCGTCCGCCGAGAGACCCCCGGCGTTCGCGTCGGAGACCTGCGCCAGGAACAGCGTCTCTTCGAGGTCGACGATGGTCCCCTGCTCCGCCGCCGTCAACGAGTGGGCCGCCTCCGCGTGCCCGAGCGTCGCGTCGTTGGCCTGGCGAAGGAGATCGAACCGCACCCCCCCGACCGTGGTCTCGCGTCCGTCCCACATGACCGAGGTGATAAACGCGAGGTTGGTCACGGGCAGCGGCCGGCGAAACAGCGACAGCCGCGTGGGATTCGCGTAACCGTACGGATCCTCGACGGCCTGGACGATGAACTCCGCCCCGGCGGGCGGGGCCAGCTCGATGCGGATGACGCCGCGGGAGAGCAGCATGCTGTAAGCGGAACGCCGGGCGGCGAGGGTCGAGACGTCGGCGTTGGGCGAGTTGCTGCCGTCGTTGGTGCGGAAGATGGGATCGAACCCGTTCGTGGCGTCGAAGCGCGCGCGGAGGTTGGCCGGGGTGACCGACATCCCATCGGTCGGCATGTGACACACCACGCACATCCGGCCGTTGGTCCCGAAGTCTTGCGCGAACGGGTGCGGCAGATTGATCGGACCGGCCGACGAGAAGATTCTCGTGACGCCGGTTTCACTGGGAACGTCCGCGATGGGCCCGACGGTTTGCGTCCAGCCCGCGCCACCGTAAAGGAGAAACACGACGAGAACCACGACTGCGCAGAGCGCGGAACGGGGCTGGAGGCGGACGGTCATGCGTGTCGATGCGTGGGGGGCCCGTCGGCGCGGCCCCCCACGCGCTTGATCCTCTTCCCTACGGCTACTTCTTGGCGCGAGCTTCGAGCAGGAGCTTGATCTCGTTGGCCGCGGCGCGCCACAGCGGGGCACCCTGCGCCTCGTAGGCGTCCTGGACCTGCTTGCGGAAGTCGTTCATGGCCGCGTCCTTGGAGGCCTGGTCGGCGCCCGCCTTGTCGATGGTCAGCGAGCGGATGATGGCGGCCTTGGTGGTGGCGGCGTGCGCGCGCTCGGTCCAGCGCCCGAGCTCGTTCCAGTCCTTGTCGAAGAAGACGGCGACCGGAATGGACTGGTAGCCGTTGTTGAGGACGGCGTCGCGGATGTCCGGGTTCGCGTCGCGGAGGAAGCAGCGCAGCTCGCAGCCGGGGATCGCGTCGGCGACGTGGGCGACCAGGGGCGAGTTGCGATGGACGTCGCCGCACCAGTTCTCGACGGTCATGATCACGTGCTTGACGCCCGCGACGCTGCCGAAGAACTTCTTCTCGTCGTCGGTCAGCTTGGACTTTTCGTAGTTGGACTCGGTCCGGGCGCGGGTGTCGCCCATCTGGGCCATGTAGTCCTTCCAGGTCAAGCCGGTCGCGAAGCGCTTGTCGTCCATCGGGATCTGAGTCTGAGCCATATCATCTTCTCCTTCGGTGAGGGTTCGAAATCGCAATCCTTTTTACACGAAATTCGGGGCGCCGTCGAGCGACCCCTGGTGGGTCATCTGTGAAAGGCGACCCTCCAAGTAAGCCCAAGAGGGAGAGATCCACGTCCAGAGCGCGACAGGGGACGGCGATGAATGGCGGCGTCCGAGCAGGAACGTCACCCGAGGCGATGTCCGGGCGTTGGTTTCACGATTGCCGCTCGAAAGCCGCCACCCGCGTATCGTCGCCAACAGTCGTGGGACGAAGCACACCATTGTCACGCAGGAAGAGGAACGAACCAGCGAAGCTTTCCGCTGTCGGCTAGGCGAGGCACCGCCGTAACGGCCTGCACGGCGACGATCGGCTCTTCGACGCCGGCCGATGTGAGCGCTTCACGGACGCGCTCGGCGATCACTTCGAGGTTGGCGGGGCGGCCCACGCGGACATCGATATCGGCCCCCCGCACGGTCTGCCGTACCTGGTATTCGGTCACGCCGGCGGGGGCGATGGCGCTGCGAAATGCATATGGCAGCACGACCCGGTCGCCGTAGTGAAACGCATCGCCGTGTCGACCCGAGACCTCGATTCGCCGCCCAGGCCACTTCCCGGGGTGAGTACCCGGGTCCAGAAAGATCACCTCGTCGTTCAGCTCGTAGCGGATGAGGGGAAGGATATGGTTGATGACGTTGGTGAGCAGGAGTTTGTCTGACCGCGTCCCTGAAGGGACGAGTCGTCCGGCCAGGTCCACCGGCTCGAGCACGGCATTATCTTCCCCGAGGTACAGCGCATCGTCGTCTGGATATCCGACCGCGAGGTTCATCGACTCCGAACTGCCGTAGACGTTCATCACGAGCGCTCCGAAGGCCTCTTCGAGAACCGCCCGCGTCTCGGGCCGGAGTGGTTCGGTCTGGCACTGGATCAGTTCGGGCTTGATGTGGACGCGTCCGCCAAGGGCTTCGAGCGCCAAGGCGTGCAGCAGCGTTGGGAACCCGACGAGACGAGTAGGCTGGTACTGCTCGAGTGTCTGCACCATCTCGGGCAGCGGCGTCCAGGGCCACAGGTAGACGCCCGGGGCGTTTGGGCCGGCGAAACACCGCCCGACGGCCGCGCTGAGGGTACCGGGAAAGGCAGATTGGACGTATGCGGGACGTAGCGGTGGCGGGACGCGGCCCGCCGCTTGTTCTGCCCACTTGAAGGCGCGCCTCGCCACGAGCACACCGCTCACCATGCCAGGCGCGTCCCACGCGAAGACACCGCGGCGACCGGAGGAGCCGCTTGTCGTGACGATGTGATAGGCGCTCAAGGCAAACGACGGCTCGCCGGAAGTGGCGCGTTCGAGCGTCTGCTCGGCGACGGCCAGCGTGAGACGGCGATCACAGACGATCTCGTCCCAGTGCGCCATGACATCGTCCTTGGTCATCGTCGGCAGCTCATGGAACGTCTCGGCCGTCACGTCTTCCGGCTCCACGCCGGATAGCCGCTCCCCGTGCCATGGCGAGTTGGCCTTCGCATGCGCGATCAGGGCGCGAAGACGTTGATCACGCAGTCGATGGAAGTCGGCGAGGGACCAGTCCCGCTTCGTGACTTCCTTGGGCATTCCGGCATTGAACCGGCCGACGTACTGCTGACGTTCGGTCTCGTAAGAATCCGACATTGCCGCCTCCTGTGCTCTACACTGCCTCGCGGCCGATCGCGCTGTCGGGCATGATCCCGAGTCGGATGATGTGGCGCGCGAGAAGACAACCGAGGCCTCCCGACACCGATCCGGCGACGCCGCCCAAAAGTGACGCCACCAATGGAAAAGGCTTCCTGACCTCGAAAAACACGTAGACGATGATGAAGACGAAGAACACCCCGGCGAGAGCGCCTGCCACCACGGCCGGGAGAAGCTGCGTCGGCTTCGTGCGGCGCCAGCCGAACACCGCGTCGAGGATCAGGCCTTGCGCCGGCAGGACGACGAGGCCAAAGACGCCGATGGGCAGAATGAACGAGCCCACGATGCCCTCCACGACCCCTGAAAAGGCGTTCGTGAAGGGACGGCCGACCAGCGCTCGGATGAAGACGCCGCCCATCGGCCAGATAAAGCTGGCCCACACCGGGATCGGGACGATTCCCGCCGTGGCGACGGTCACGGCCGGAGCCGTGAGGGCGACGAGCACGGTCACCAGAGCCGAAAAGATCGTGATCAGCGCGACGTCTCTCGCGGGAAAATGCACGCTTCGTGTCATCAACCCCTCCCCTCGGCGTAGGCGGTCATGTGCCGACTCGACTGAGGATCCCGGCCACGAGAACGACGAGGCTCACCCCAACCGCGCAAGCGTCGACGACGCGAAAGTGCGGTGGGTAGCACGACGTCCGATGCGCCGTCGCACCATAGGCCCGCGTTTCCATGGCCGCGGCCATGTCGGTCGCTCGACGGATGGAGCACCCGATCAACGGCACGATGACCACCGGAAGGAATCGGGCCCGACTGATGAGACGGCGGTCCCACTGAAGTCCGCGCGCACGCTGGGCCGCGACGACGGTCACGATGTCCTCGATCAGGACCGGGATCAGGCGCAGTGCCGCCCCGGCCGCGAAGGCGACGGAATGCGGGACGCGCAGACGTGACAGCGCCGCGGCAAAATCCTCCGGGCGGGTCGTGTAGATGAACACGCCAGCCGGCGCGACCAGGCTCAGCCACCGGAGCCCGAGCAGGATACCCTTCTGTAGACCAAACGCGGTCACGGTCAGCTGGAGAGGCCCCCAGGCCAGGTGAAACAGCAGGCGGTTGTCGCCGCTGTAGCTGGCGAACAGCATCCGGTCCCCGTGATAGGGCGACATCAACACGTTGATCACCGTGATGGCGAGGGCGGGCAGCAGCGCAGCGCGCATGAACACCAGCCACGGATGACCAACGCGGGCCATCACGGCGAGCGCTGCCACGATCACCAGCATCACCGCGAGCAGACGCGGATTCGGAACGATGAAGCTCACGGACCCGGCGACGCACAGCCACACGAGCTTCGTCAACGGATTCAGACGGTGGATGAAGCTCGAACGCGGAAGATATCCAGCCTGCACGGCTACGCCCCGAAGACTCCAGCGACGAATTCGTCACTCAGAATGCGGGTGGGAGGCCCGTCGGCGCACACGCAGCCGTCGGAAAGAACGACGACCCGATCGCTGTGCCGGACCAGTTCGAGGTCGTGTGTGATCGTGATGACGAGCCGGTCCTGTGCCGTGAGCGTGCGAATGAACAGCCGCAGAGCCTCCAGGTCGGGCCCCGTCATTCCGAGCGTCGGCTCATCGAGAATGAGGACACGAGGGTGCCCGGAGATGACCGAGGCGATCGCCACGCGCTGCTGCTCACCACCGCTCAGGACAAAGGGTGACTCATGGGCTTGGCCGCCCAGCCTCACGGCGGCGAGCGCAGCATCGACGGACAGCTCGACCTCGTCCTTGCCCCACCCCAGATTCTTGGGATAGAAGGCGAGTTCCTCCTTCACCGTCGACGCGTGCAGTGCGTGCAAGGGATTCTGGAAGACGTACCCGACGACCCCGCACAGCGACCGGGACGAATGCGATGAGGTGTCTAGCCCGCCTACGGTCACCCGCCCCCCGGTCGGTCTCAACAGGCCGCTCGTCAGCTTGGCCAAAGTCGTCTTGCCGCATCCGTTCCGCCCGATCACGCAGGCCCAGGAACCAGCCTCGAGCGCGAGGGAGACGTCCGTCAGGACCTCCGGCCCATACGGGTAGCGGAAGGTCACCCCCTCGAACGCAACAGCTACGTCGGAAGGGGCGACACGCAGGGGTCCACGCCTCTTCACCTCGCCGGCCAGGCCATCCTCTCGCTCATGGGAGCCGGCGGCCTCGGCGAATCGTAACCACGCCCGCGGCGCCGACGTGGTCGAGCACCTCTCATCGCTAGCGACCGTGTGGTCCTCGAGCCAAATGACCCGGTCGGCGAGCGTCCGGACCTGGCGGACGCGCTGCTCGACGATAACCACCGTGAACCCCGCCTGCCGCAAGCTGGAGAGATGCGCGAGAAACTCCGACGCCCCTCCCGGGTCGATGTTCGAGAGCGGTTCGTCGAAGAGCAGGATCGAGGACCGCATGACCAGGGTGCCCGCGATGGCGAGCCGCTGCTTCTCGCCCCCCGACAGCGTGGTGACGGGCCTGTGCCGGAGATGGGTGATCCCGACGAACTGAAGAGCCGCCTCGCAGCGGGCCCTTCCTTCGTCAGCAGGGACGCCGAGGTTCTCGACGCCGAAGGCCACCTCGGACTCGACGGTCGACGTCAGCATCTGCCCGTCGGGATTCTGAAAAACCGTACCGACCCAAGTGGCAATGGCCGCCACCGCGAGCCCGGCTACGTCAGAACCGAAGACGGAGGCCCTTCCCTCGTACTGCCCTTGGTACAGATGCGGGACCAGGCCGTTGAGGCAGCGCAGGAGGGTGGTCTTCCCTCCGCCGCTTGGCCCGGAGATGAGCACGCACTCGCCCGGTGCGATCTCGAATGAGACATCGCGGAGCGCCCATTCGCGACGCCGGGCATAGCGAAAGGACAGACGCTCGACCTTGAGGGCACTCGTGAGCGCCCCGCTCGCCGGTCGCTCGGAGCGCTCAGCGAGGGTCGTATCCTTCAGCATGCGAATTTCCAGCGCCCGATCCAGCGCTCGAGCCGCACCAGCAGCACGTTGAGACCGAGACCAATGATCCCGACGACCAGGATCACGGCGTAAAGCGTGGGTGTTGCGGAGGTGCTCTGAGCGGCCGCCGCCCGTACCCCGAGGCCATACTTCGCGCCGACCAACATCTCGGTCACGACCACGATGATCACGCTGAGCGAGACGGCTGTTCGGATGCCGACGACGATCGCCGGGAGCGATTCCAGCAGGACGATCGACGTAACTACGTGGCGCCACGTCGCACCCAGAAGCCGGTTGCACTGCTGGCGCACCTTCGAGCAGTTGCGGACGCCCTCGGACGTCGTGAGCACGATGACCGTGGTCGCGCCGAACACGACGACGCCAACGCGCGACGCGTCGAACGGCCCCAGGATGAGCTGGCTGACCGGGTAGACGACGATCGGCGGAATCGAACGGAGGAAGTCCATGACGCCACGGGTGCTCCGCCGAGCACCTTCGTTCAGCCCCAGGACGACGCCCACCGGCAGGCCGATCGCGATCGCCAAGGCCAGCCCATACCCGACCCGGCGCAGGGAGTCGGTTGCATCCCACAGCAGGTCGCCGGATGCGGCCCATGCCTTCACCGCCATCGCGGTCTCACCAGGTGTCGCGAGAAACAACGGGTTCACCAGTGGCTTCCCGCCGAACGTGATCAGGCCGATCGTCTGCCAGATGGCGAGCACCACGAGGAAGCCGACTCCTGGCGTCACGAGTCGGGGCACTCCGGTCGAGGGAGCCGGACGGACATCATGTGCTGCTGTAGATGATCGTCTTGGCTTCGATCATCTCCGCGGAGCACAAGTCTTCCCGGCTACGAGGATGGGAGAACGGAGCCTCCACGTCGGCGAGGACTGTGAGCGGCGGTCCGGCAACGGCGAGCACGTGGTCGCACACGACCATCAAGTCGTCGAGATTGTGGGAGACGATCATCATCGCGATCTTGCGCTGCTTGGACCAGAGCGCGAGACGTTGGCGAAGCGTGAACATCCGATGCAGGTTGATCGCCGAGAACGGCTCGTCGAGCAGGATGAGCTGCGGTTGCTGGATCAAACATCGGAGCAGGGCGAGGATCTGCTGCTGGCCGCCGCTCAGGCTGTACGGAAACTTCCGTAGATCGATGGGGTCGTCGAAGACGCTGACCACTTCGGCCAGCGCCGCTTCCGCCTCCTGCCGCGATCCGCCGCGGAATCGAACGGGAAGCAGGAGGTTCGTCCTCGCCCGAAACCACGGCAGGAGGGTCTCAGCGTAGTCCTGGGCAAGGTAGGACATGCGGATCTCTGCATCGACGCCCAGCTCGATCCCTCCGCTGTCAGCCCGGGCGTAGCCGCTGATGACGTTCAGCAGGGAGCTCTTGCCGCACCCGTTCGGCCCGAACACCCCGAGGATCTCGCCCTGCCTCAGCTCCAGCGACAGATGGTCCAAGACCCGGAGGCCGCCCGCCTTCCCGACGCTGTACGTGACGTCGACCAGGCGAAGCACCGGGGGGCCGACATGATGACGTCCGCGACACACAACGTCCGCGCTCACCGATACACGAGCCCGTCGAGGAGCAAGGGCTTCTCGATGATCCGCATCTCGAGGTATGACCGGGCGACTTTATGAAGCGCCTGCTCGTCGACCTGGTGCGACGGCACATACAGAGAGCTGGGATAGAACTTCACGAACTGCCGCTGTTCGGTGGGCAGATACTCCTTCATGTGCTCTTTCGCGGCGGCAGGATTCGTGTTGATATCGGCGATTCCGTCATTCAGCGCGTCGACGATCCTTCGAACGAGCCCGGGATTCGCGTCCGCGAAATCCTTCCGCACGTTGAACGCCCCGAACGGGAACGGTGACCACAGATGCTTCGGGACCAACGCGTCCGGCGTGACGAGCTCCGCGACGCCTGTCTGGAGCGCGGTGGTGGAGGCAGGATCGTTGGTGAACGCCGCATCGATCTGGCCGCTCGCGAGCGCCGACGACGTCATGAGGGGCTGAACAGGAATGATCGTCACGTCACGGGCGTCGATCCCGTTCCGTCGCAGAATCTCTTCGAGCCATGCCCTGTACGCGATCGTGGGTAGGATTCCGATTCGCTTGCCCTTGAGGTCCGCTACCGTGCCGATCGCCGCGTCCTTCCGCCGGAGCAGGACGCTGATCGGATGCGCCTGGTCTTCCACGAGGAGGCCAACGAAGAGCAACGTCGTACGGCTTCGAAGCATCGCGTTGAACGTGATCGGGAATGCCGTGAAACCGCCGACCTGGATATGCCCAGCGACGAGCGCATCCATCAATGGGACGGCGGTGTCGAACGGCTGAAGGTCGATGTCGAGGCTTTGGCGGCTGAAGTAACCCTTCTGGGCGGCGACGAAGATCGGCAGGCTGATGCGGAGTCGGCTGTAGCCGATGGTCACCTTGGCGCGCTGGCTGGAGCGCTCCTGCGCGAGCAGGCCGGTCGAGCCCGCGAGGATGCACGCGACCAATGCCGCCCCGAGCAGCGCTGTCCTGCCGCCGCGCATGACTCAGTTGTTGAGGCCGATGTGGAGATGATCGCGGTGGCGGTCGTTGGAGAAATATTCGACGCCAGCCCGCGTGCCCGGGGTCTCGGCGTTCAGCGACGGCGGCATGACGACCCACCAATGCCCAGGAAGCGTCGCGACGCCATCCCAGATCGCACGAACGAGGGGCCGGAGGACGTCGTCAAGTGCCGATTGGCCGGCCTCATGCGTCACGAGCCGATCGAGGGAGGGGCCGACAGCATAGAAGTCGGCGCCCATCCCGAAGAAGTGCGCGCTCACCTCCGCGTCCCTGTCGGTCACCGACGTGTCACCCGCCGTCGTCTTGTACTTCCCGTGCGTCGCGCGTAGCCACCCCAGCTCGTAGCAACGCACGTCAGCGAGCGCGTTGAGAGCCTCGAGCATGACGGGATGCAGCAGAAGCCCACGACGATCGCCGGGATGCTGGATCAGCTCGCCATTGGCACTGGCGGCGATCTCCGCCCGCACACGCGAATCGCGGAACCTGATTCGTTTCCCCTCGAGTTCGAGGAGCCGCCGCGCCGCCTGCGCGGTCCGCCCTCGGGACGCCGCCTCATAGGCCTCGACGACGGCCTGAGCGTCGCGCGTGAAGCTGCCGAATGGCCGCTGACCCAGAGCACCCACGCACCTGGCAGCGGGGTCTGCGAGCGTTGCGTCAGCGGCGGCGGCAGCAATCTCTCGAGGCGTCCCGACCACGCCCAGCATGACACGCGAGAGGACCAGGTCGGAGCCCAACTCGGGGATGATATCGACGGACTTGACAGTACTCATGGCACCTCCAGAAGGGCTCGAAGGCCGAGCCGATCGATGGTCTCGCTCGTTGGGATTCCGTCGCGGTTCCATCCTCGTTCCGCGTAGTACTCGTCGAGCCACACGTCGAGGGTCTCCTGCGGAACCCGAACTCCCTTTTTCATGCCCTCGGGTAATGCTTCACGAACGAACCGCTTGGGGAGCCGATCAGCCGACCGGGTCAGACCTTCTCGAACGTTGATCAGTCGTTCGATCGTCTGCACCCGTTCGCCGACGGTCACCAGAGATGACTCGTCGACGTCGTAGCCGGTCACCAGTCGCACCAGCTCGACCATCACCGGCCACGGCTTGAAATCCAGTACGCGCTCAGCGCTGAGGCACCACACGAGGCAGTTCGCGAGTGCCGTCCAGTCGGACAGGGTCTTGGCGAGCCGGCCGACCCCCTCAGGACGGTTCCAGTCGACAGCGCTGAAGAATTCCGCGAGCGGTCGGACCTCGTTGTGGATCGGGCCTCGGTTCGAAACCGCGAATCCGATGGCTTGACTCTTCAAGCAGCGGGGCTCGAACCCCGTCATCTCCATACCCTTCACTTCGCACGCGAAGTCCTCGGTGCCCCGTCCAAGCTGTTGCGACGCTCTCTTGACGCCCTCGGCGAGCAGATCTCCAATGCCCTCACGACGAGCGATCCTCCCGACCAGCTCGAAGGCGGCTCGGTGGTTGCCAAAGTGCAGATCGAGACCGTCGAGGTCAGCTTGGGACAATACGCCGCGCTCGCGGCATTCCATGGCGAACGCGATGACGTTGCCGACCGAGCACTGTCCGACGCCCAATTCGTCGCACAGACGGTCGAGCGCGATGACCGCGTCGAGCCGAGCGTGGCCCAAGAGGGAACCGAGTGTCGCGATGGCCTGGAACTCCGGTCCGAGGGTGGTCGCGCCTCCGTACTCCCCGTCGCTGACCTGCGTCACCATGCCGCACGGTGTCATGCAGCTGGGACAGGCAATCACCCGCTTCGTGTAGGTCTCGCGCATCACCTCGCCGGAGAGATTCTCCGCTCCGGGGAGGACGCCCGTCTGGAAGTTGCGGGTCGGTAGTCCCCCAAGCGTCTGGAGGATCATGGTGTGGACGGGCGTCCCGAATGACGAGAGGACTTTCGCCGGACGGCTCCGGCGAACGCGGGCCATGAAGCGCAGGGCACAGTGGAACAGCCCCTCGCGGTCGTGGACGGACACGACGCCGGTTCCTCGAGCCACGATCGCTTTGAGCCGCTTGGACCCCATGACCGCACCGAGCCCCCCACCACCGAAGGCCCGGTGCTCACCGAGGATCGCCGCGTATCGCACGCGATTTTCACCCGCCGGACCGATGGCCAGCACCTTCGCTGACGCATCTCCCATGGCCGTCCGGATGGCTTCCTGGGTCGCGAAGGTGCTGCGGCCCCACAACGACCGGGCGTCCTCGAACGTGACCCGATCGTCGTCGATCCGGACGTAGGTCGGCGTGTCCGCTGCGCCGCGGATCAGCAACAAGTCATAGCCGGCGCACTTGAGCTCCGTACCGAGCTGGGCGGACGAAATGCTGTCCATGTAGCCATTCGTCAGCGGTGATTTCGCGAAAGCGCACATCTTGGGCGCGATGGGCGCGAGCGTCCCTGACAGGGGTCCCGAGCAGAAGATCAGAGGGTTCTCCGGGGCGAATGCGTCGACTTCAGGTGCGAGCGCGTGGTAGAGCGCCCACGCGCCCAGACCGTTTCCCCCGAGGAGCTGACGCCGAACATCCTCCGCGATCGGACGGCTTTCAGCGCGGCGTCGGCCGAGATCGACCTCAAGCATCATGCCGGAGTACCCGGGTGTCATGAGGTCAGCTCTTCGGTATCCACGAGATACCGCAGCGCACGCGGTTCACACAGGGCGACGCAGCTGGGAATCTCGGTCAAACAGACGCATTGCGACGAGTGGGCCTTGTCACACCCGTGCGTGAACCGAATCGCGGCCGGAACGCCCATGAGATCGGAGTCCACCTTGACCCACGAATAGCGAGCGTTGAAACCAGCGCCGTGCTCGGCCGAGCAGCCGAGCAGGCAGAGCCCACAGCCCGTACAGGCGGCGACGTCCGCAACAACCCGGCGCACGCTGACGGCTACCCTCCTGCGAGCGGCATGAGCAGAGATACTTCATCGGAGTTGCTGACGGTCACGCGTTCTCCGCGCTCCAGCATCCGCTCGTTGAGACAGACGACGACATCCGGCGCGAGCGAGTTCTCGCCATCGAAGAGGGTTGTTTGAAATTTCTGCCCCAGCGGTTGCGCGACCTCCGAGAGCAATCCGACGAGGTCTCGCGGCTCGCCGACGGTCGTTTCGATGGCGCTGCGTCCGGCAGCTAAGCGGAGCGTCGCGTAAAGATAGATCTTCATTGACCTACGCACCGCATCCCTTCATGCGCACCGTTTTTGGTGAGCGACCAACGACAACTGGGAACACCAGACACCTACGGCTACAAAGATTTATAGACGTGGCGATGGCATGGGTCAATCCTCGAACACTTGAAGATTCTTGCTGGCGGCGTGGACGGACGTGATCTAGGCGACCGGCTCGGCGGCCAGTCGATCGGGCCCGCTGAACCGTAGCATCTTGTTCCGATACGCCCGTGGACTACAGCGAGGGCTACACCCGCAATAGCGGCTGAAGACACGAGATAGATGCGGCGCGTCACAAAAACCGGCAAGCTCAGCGATGCGTGCGAGCTTGTGCGACGTCCTGGCGAGGAGGTCCTTCGCCACCTCCAGGCGAACGGTCGTGACGCAGTCCCAGAAGGTCGTATCGAGCTCGGCCCGGAACACGTGCGCGAGGTAGCCTGGCGACACCCTCGCGACACCGGCCGCGGCGTCGAGGGCTGCGCTGGCGTAGTGATGGGAGAGGTAGTGGATAGCCCGAACGACGTGCGGGCTCAGAGGGCCGAGGTCCGCGACGTCGCGCTCCCGGCCGCGAGCGACCGTCACCCACCCGCGAATCTCGTTCAGCTCGTACGGCTTACTGAGGAACACGTCGACCTCGCGCGATAGCGCCTCTTTCAGCCGCGCATCGTTCGATGCTCTACCGTTCGTGACGTCACATCCGAGGGCCAGCTTGCACGTGGGAACGGCGTTGCGGGCAGCTCGCACCGCACTTATGGCCTCTTCAGCGTTCGGCGGCTCCTCGACGAGGACGAAGTCCGGCTGACCCGCGGTCAGATGTTGAAGCCCGACCGCCGTCATCGGGGCAATCCGGGCCGACAGGGGCATGAGAGCGACCTTGACGCCGGCCAGCGCGGAGATGTCATCGCCCACGAGTACGACGTCCGCGCGCGGCGGCCAGGGATTCCTCTGGCCTGGAATGTCTAAGGGTGCCTTGCGTGTCGCACTCAGCACCGCGGACTTGACGGTAGAGAGGAGCAGTGCCACGTCAACAGGTTTGGTGAGGTAGTCTCGCGCGCCGAGACACATCGCATTCGCCGCGGGGGCGGCCCGGTCCAGGCCGCTCACGACGATGACGGGGACATCCGGCTTCATCGCCCGCAGGCGGGAGAGCACCTCGAGCCCGTCGACGCCGGGCATGAGGATGTCGAGCAGGACTACGTCGACCAGCTCGGCTTCGAAGCGTTCGAGTGCCTCGCGGCTGTCGCCAGAGAGCCGGACGTCGAAGTGACTCGCTAGGATGTCCCCGAGCATCTCGCGAACCGCCGCATTGTCATCGACAACCAGCACAGTGGGCCGCGGATCGCTCGCCGCGCCCCGTGCAGCCCGCCTGGATTCAGGCGACCTCGGCATGGCTTGCTTCACCCCTGCGCCCCTGCTGACACCGCCAAGCGACGATGATCAGAAGCCCAGCGGCGAGAACGAACGGGGCCGCGAGGTGGACGGCATCGGCTACCGCTCCAAACACGAGCGGGCCAACGATCATGCCACTGTCGTTCACGGTACGGAGCCAACCGACGGCGACTCCCTGCACCTCCGAGGGCACACGGTCCCCGATGACCGCGGTCGGGATCGACGCGACCAGACCTGATCCGGCCCCGATCAAAAAACTCCAGCCGCCAAGCAGCACAGGGTCCGTGATCAAAACGAGCGTGCCGAGGATGGCGCCATACAGCAGCAATCCAGGCACGAGTACCGCGAGCCGGCCCCACCGATCGGAGAGACTCCCGCCAAGCCAGAGCGAGAGAAGCCGGCCCAGCACACTGAGGCTGATGAAGTATCCGACCGTTTCCGGTCGGAGGTGGCCCCATTGCGCGAGGTAGAGAGGATACAGAAACACGAACACGCCGACTTGGATCGCGATCAGCGTCCCGCTGACTAGGCTCATCAGCAGCACGCCGGGGATGGCGAGAGCAGACTTGAGCGCATTTCGATCTCCCGCGGGCGGCCGCTTCGCGGCCTGCCGCCCGCCCAAGGAGTTCGACTGCCAGGCCACCGCGACGATTGCGATGGCCATGCAACAAGCTTCCAAGAAAAACGGACTTGTCTTTCCGGCGTGTTGATAGAAGACGCCCCCAGCCGTCGTACCGACGAGCAGCCCAAGCGTCTCGCTCATGAGCAAGAGGCTGACCGTTCGCCCGCGACGTGCCGCTCCCTGATGTCCCAGCACCGCCGTGGTTGCGACGGTCGCGAACATCGCCCAGCCGACCCCTCCGATGGCACGGAGGCCAAGGAACGCAACGTAGACGAGGGTGAACGCCGAGGCGATATCGACGAGGGCCATGACGACGAGGCCGGCCGCCATCATCTGCCTGCGTCCCAGCCGATCTTGCAGATATCCGGTCGGCAGGCTGGCGATCCACTTCCCCGCGCCGAACACGACGGGAATCAGGGTCACCATCTGGTAGTTCGCCGCGAAAAATTCGCGCAGGTACAGCGGCAGCGAAGGCCGCAGGACTCCTTGCCCGAGGTTAAAGAGAAAGGTGGCCGCCACTACCGCAAGGGGGATGTGTGACGCCAACGCGACCGAACCGCGCATCAGGTTACCGCACCGCTTGGACGTCCAAGCAGTCGCACCGTCCGCGTCGTGGCGCTGCACGTCGCCGGCCGGTGGTCTCCAGATGTTTCAAAACGTTCTCCAGCTGGCTCTGTAGCGTCCTCAATTCCTGGAGCTGCTGTTGCACTGCGGCGAGATGCGTGCGGACGACTGTACGGAGCCGAGGGCGAAACGACCCGTTGGACCGGTCCTCCATGACGTCGGCCAGGACCCTCAACTCTTGCAGAGACAGTCCGAGTGAGCGGGCACGCCGAAGAAACGTCAGGCGATGAGCCGTCGCGGAGGTGTACTGCCGGTATCCGGCGGCACTTCGGCTGGGCTTAGGAAGCGCCCCCACCTGCTCGTAGAACCGAATCGTCCGTGACGACACGCCCGTGGCCTTGGCAAGCTGGCCGATGGTCAGGACCGATGCCATCGAAGTGCCTCCTCGCTGCCCGACGACTGTAGACCCTCCAGCTACTGGAAGGTCAAGGGGGTTCGCAATACCCGATGTGTGAGCGCGGTCAAATCGAGGTCACTGGAGATGAGCGGCGGTGCCAGCTGTCATCCCGGAACGGTGACGTGATCGAAGCCCTCGGCGTAGGCGTACCCCTTCTCCTTGCCAAGGGCGGCGGCACGTTTCCGCATTCGCTCCTCAAACGCCTTGAGGTCGCCGACTTGGCTCGTGTGGCAGCGTATCGCCTCGATCTTCGCATCCAAGGTGTCCGTGATGTCGATGACCAGGCGCGGCTGCTCCCACTGGATCATGTACACCTCTCGCACCTTGTGCGGCTCGTAGTCGGGGAGCAGCTCCGGAAAGGCGAGGTGGTCGCGAGCCAGTGGGTACACGCAGTCGAGGACGACGCGGGCCGTGGTCCGGTGGTCTCGGTGCCAGCCGGGGAAGTTGTTGTACGTGCGGTATGGGCTGAGCGTGATGACGAGATCCGGCCGCCATCGGCGGATTTCCCGGGTGACGTCGCGCCGGAGGTCGCGCGTGTCCTCCAGCTCGCCGTCTTCGTAACCGAGGAACGTGACGCCGGCCACGCCGAGCGTGCGGGCAGCATGCCGCTGTTCAGCTTCGCGGAGCGGAATCAACTGCTCCGGCCGAACACCCGGGTCCGACGCCCCCTTGTTGCCGTTGCTCACGACAACGTAGGCGGTCTCGCGGCCTTCCTTCACCAACTTGGCGACGGTTCCTCCAGCCAGGAAGTCCGCATCGTCGGGATGCGCGGCGACAAACAACACACGGCCAGCCGGTCTGGACATCACGTGCTCCCTCCTGCCCCAGGGGCGATGACGAGCCCTATCCTCGAATAGAAGCCGATGCTAGACGTTCCAGCCGCTGGAAGGTCAAGAGGGGCGTGACTTGACTCGTCCCCGCGTTGCGGCATAGTTTGTCGCGCGGATCGACCGTAATGAGGAGGATTCCATGGCGCCGAGCAACGCGTTGACGTACGAGGTCGTCGAGGGCTGGGAGCAGCTGCCGAAGGGATGGGAGCACCGTGACGTCGCCGGGGTCGCCGTCGACCTCGAGGATCGGGTCTTCCTGATCTGCCGCGGCGATCATCCGGTCATCATGTACGACGCCAAGGGCAAGTTCCTGGGCTCGTGGGGCGAGGGCGACTTCAGCCTGCGCACGCACGGGATCACGGTCGGCCCGGACAACTCGGTGTTCTGCACCGACGACGGCGTGCACACCGTGCGCAAGTTCACGCCGGAGGGCAAGCTGCTGTTCACGCTCGGCACCAAGGACCAGCCGTCCGACACCGGCTACGACGGCAAGGACACGCGGACGGTCTCGCGGCCGGGCGCGCCGTTCAACCGACCCACCAACATCGCGGTGGCGCCCAGCGGCGATCTCTACATCTCCGACGGCTACGGCAACTGCCGCGTGCACCAGTTCTCGCCGACCGGCCAGCTCAAGCGCTCGTGGGGCACGCCGGGCCAGGGGCCGGGCGAGTTCTTCCTGCCCCACGGGATCGCGGTGGCCGCGGACGGGCGCGTGTTCGTGTGCGATCGTGAGAATGACCGCATCCAGATCTTCAGCCCCGACGGCGAATATCTCTCCGAGTGGACCGACACCCGGCGGCCTACCCACGTGGTGTTCGACGGCCAGGGGCGCGCGTACGTGTCCGAGCTGTGGTGGCAGCCCGGCCAGACGTCCGGCCGCTACGGACCGGCCGACCCGAACATCAAGGCCGGGCGTGTGAGCGTCTACGACAAGAACGGCGCGGTGCTCGGCCGGTGGGGCGGTTCCGGCGATCCGGTCGCGGCCGGCAACTTCGCGGCGCCCCACGGTCTCGCCGTGGACTCCGCGCGCAACGTGTACGTGAGCGAGGTGACGTGGACGTTCTCGGGCAGCCGCGGCCACGTGCCGCCGACCTGCCACACGTTCCAGAAGTTCGTGCCCAAGGGGGCGTGAGTCCGTGGCCGAGGGCGTACGACTGACGGCCGACACGCTGCGCCGCCTCGGGAGCGCGATCTTCCAGTCGGGGGGCAGCAGCGCGTCCGAGGCGGACCTCGTCACCGATCACCTGGTCCTCGCGAACTTGATGGGCCACGACAGTCACGGGGTCGGGATGATTCCGACGTACGTCAAACATCTCAAGGCCGGGCTCGTGGTGCCGAACACGCGAGCCAAGGTCGTCAAGGACGACGGTGCGATCCTCATGTTCGACGGCCTGCGCGGGTACGGGCGACCCGTGGCCGGGGAGGCGATGGCGGCGGCGATCGCGCGCTGCCGCCAGACCGGTGTGGTCGCGCTCACGCTGGCCAACGCTCACCACATCGGCCGCGTCGGCGCGTACGGCGAGCTGGCCAGCGGCGCCGGTCTGGTCTCACTGCACTTCGTGAACGTCACCGATCATCGCGCGACGGTGGCCCCGCACCGCGGGACCGACGCGCGGTTCGTCACCAACCCGGTCTGCATCGCGCTCCCCGCGACCGATCGTCAGCCGGCGATCCTGCTCGACATGGCCACCAGCCAGGTCGCGATGGGCAAGATCCGGGTCGCGCGCAACGAGGGCAAGCCCGCTCCCGAAGGCGCGCTGATCGACACCAAGGGGCAGCCGACGCTCGATCCGCGCGTGATGTACACGGACCCGCTCGGCGGAGCGCTGCGCACGTTCGGAGGTCACAAGGGGTACGCGCTGGCGGTGGTGACCGAGCTGCTGGCCGGCGCGCTCTCCGGCGGACCGACCATTCAGCCCGGCAACGCGCGGATGGGCGGGGTCATCAACAACATGTTCGCGGTGCTGGTCGATCCCGCGCGCCTGGCCGGCGTGGATTGGCTGCGTCGCGAGACCGACGGCTTCCTCGACTACGTGAAAGCCTCCCCGCCCGCGAAAGCCTCGGAGCCGGTGCTGATCCCCGGAGATCCCGAGCGGATCGCGCGTGAAGAGCGCGGCCGCACAGGTATCGCGGTCGACGCCACCACTTGGGAAGAGATCATGGACGCCGCCGAGAAAGCCGGACTCACGCGCGCTCAGTCACAAGCCCTGATCGGCTAGAGCTCATCGCCCCTCCCCCGTCGTGGGGGGGCACCCACGCTTCCGCTCTTCCGCGACTACGCGGCCGGATGGCCGGCGAAGCTTTTCCGGTGAAAGTAGTTGGCGTTGTAGAACGCCAGCACGAGATCGCGGTAGGCGGCCGAGGGGTACCGCGCGGGGTTGTCGGGACCCACGCAGGTCGGCGCGCACTCGATCACGCCCTCGACGTTGGGGCTGTAGAAGAACGCGATCGAGTAGCGGTCCTTGCCGCTGTCGTTCAGCACGCCGTGCGGGGTCGACAGGAACCGGTCGTTCGACCAGCGCTTCATGATGTTGCCGAGGTTGACCAGGAACGTGTCGGCGATCACCGGCGGCGCCAGCCACTCCCCGCTCGGCAGCCTCACCGCGAGCCCCGGCACGTCTTCCCGCGCGAGCATGGTGATGAACGAGTTGTCGGTGTGCGGCCCCTGGCCGAACTGCTCCTCGTCGTCGGACTCCTGCGGCGGATAGTGCAGGAAGCGCAGGTTCAGGTGCGCCTCGTTCTGGAAGAACGGAGTGAACCAGCCGGCGGGCAGATCGAGCGCGCGCGCCAGCACCGGGAGCATCCGCTCGCCCAGCCGCTCCATGGTCTTGAAGTAGCGCACCATGGCCGCCCGCATCGCCTCGTGACCGGCCGGCCACTGATTCGCCCCGCGCAGCGGCGTGGCCGCCACGATGTCGGGATGCTCGGAGCCGCGGTCGTGGCTGATGAAGAAGCTCTCGTTGTAATTGGGTCGCGTCGCCTTGTGCACCGTCGAGGCGCCCTGCACGCTCTGGTTCACCCCGAGATACCCGATGTTGTTCTCGTTGATCGGCAGCGCCTGCTTGTCTGCGAGCGGCATCGCGTGGAACTCGCGCGAGGCCGCGAACGCCGCGTCGACGACGTCGGCGGGCACGCCGTGGCCGGCCAGGTAGAAGAACCCGACGGTCTCGCACGCGCGTCGGACCTGCCCCGCCACCGCGTCCAATCCGCCAGGCTCGCCCAGGAACGCGGGAGCGAAGTCGATCACCGGAATGGCCCGCGTCGCCTCGCCGAGATCCTTCACCGCCATCGCGCGGAAGACGTTCATGTCCCGCCCTCGCTTCCGCGCGGACTATAGCACGCGGCGCCAGCCGACTCGCGCCGCGCCTTGACTCGAAACGGTCGGCGGCATAGCTTCGGGATGCGCGAAACGACGACCAGGGAGGGCCACCTCATGGCGCGCGACGGCTATCGCATTTTCGACGCCGACACCCACATCATCGAACCGGTCGAGCCGATCGAGGCCTATCTCTCGGCCTCCGACAAGGCGCGGCTCGACGCGCTCGGGCCCGCGGTCCAGCGCATGGCCGGCAAGGGCGGCATCTCGCGCTATCGCATCGGCAAGCGGCCGGACCTCAGCCGCCGCCTCGGGACGCGCGACCGCGTCGACATGACGGCGGCCGTCGAGCGCAAGGTGCGCGACGGCGGCACGCCGTGGGACGTCCGCTGGCAGGGTCCGCCGTTTCCCGACGATCGAGTCAGCTTCGATTCCCACGCACGCGTGAAGGACCTCGACATCGAGGGCGTGGACGTCAACATGATCCTGCCCTCGGGCGGCGTCGCCGCGCTGGCCGGCATCGACGACGTGGTGGTCGAGGGGGCCATGTACCAGGCGTATCACCGCTGGCTCACCGACTACTGCCATCCCTATCCGGACCGGCTGTTCAGTCTCGTCCAGGTGTCCGGGCGCGACGTCGACGGCTCGGTCGCCGAGATCCGCCGCTGGGGCAAGGAAGTCTGGCCGGTCGGGATCTTCCCGATCTGTCCGCCCGGGATGTCGCTGGACGAGCCGGCGTGGGATCCGATCTGGGCGGAAGCGCAGGAGCACGATCTCACCGTGGTGATCCACTCGTTCACGATGAGCGTCCCCTACCCACCAGGCATGTGGGACAACTGGGACAACGTGTTCCTGCAGCGGTCCGCGGGCCACGTGTGGAACGCCCAGCGCAACATGGCCGCGATCATCGGCGGGGGCGTGCTCGATCGCTATCCGCAGCTGCGGCTGGCCGCGCTCGAGTGCGGCCACGGCTGGCTGCCGTTCTGGGCCGCGCGCCTCGACGAGCAGGCCGAGATGTGCCAGCACGCGATCCCCGCGCTCAAGCAGAAGCCCAGCGACTACATCCGCGGGCCGCAGTACTACCAGAGCATCCAGCTCCACGAGGGCGAACAGTCGCTGCGTCACGTCATCGAGGCCCTCGGCGAGGACACGCTGATGTTCGCCACGGACTATCCGCACTCCGAGAGCTGGTTCCCGAAATCGGTGGACGCGGTCCTGAAGTGGACCTCGATCTCGGAGCGCGCGCGACAGAAGCTGCTCTGGGAAAACGCCGCCCGCTGCTACCGCCGGTTCGCCGCGCAGATCCCCCCGGCCCGCGTCTGATCGGCGCGGTCCGCGTCGCCTCAGCGGTCCGCCCCGATCAGCGCACTGACAACGGACCGACGCGCGGGACGGACTCGGCGAGCAGCCGGGTGCGCTCGTTGTTGAAGGCGCCGGTCACCACCACGCGGTCGCCTTCGCGAAGCGCCGCGTGCTGGTCCTGGGGGACGCGCGAGAGGTCGCCGTTGATACTGGTGTAGCAGTCCGGCGCTACCGCCAGCGATTGACCCGCGATCCACGCCAATCCCCTGCACCTGAACCGGCAGCAGATCCTGCCGCGATGACGATCGCTCTCAAGCAAGCCATCGCTCCTTGACGCAGCAACGGCAGTGCAGCGGCCGCGCCTCTCGCGATCCAACCCGTACATCCGGTGCGAGGCCCCGAACATCCGGTAGGATAGAGGCATGGCTATCGACGTGCTCCGGGAGGTCGTTGACTCCCTTGGCCAGATGCAGGAGGCCGTCATGCGCGACCCCGCGTCTGCCGAGGCTTTGGTGTCTGTCGAGCAGACCGTCAGGAGCCTGGATGAATTCCTCGCTTCCCGGGAGATCCGCACAATCCTGACGCTCCCTTCCGAGCGCCGCCCCCCTTTACCGCCGATCTTCGGCGAGCGTGTTCAGGGCTTGTTCGACAGTTTTCATGACACGCTGAGCGTCGCGATTCAGATTGAGCAGATGGGGGGCCGCGTTGACTGGATCATGCCACTCGAAGGTGTCCTCGACCGCCTTGAGCGCGCGTTCGTGGAGCTTGGCGTGACCGTCGATCGATCCTGGAAGCCAGGGCCGCCGACCGTCCACAGGCTTGGCACTGATGCGGAGGGGCGCCCGGTCCCGAGCGTCGCGACGAAGGCCGCCAGGCAGCCCCGGCTGAAGCCCTACCTCGCCCTGGCGTTGCGCGACGCCCGTCCCACCGAGATCGAGCCCGACCATTGGTACGCGGAACTGGACAGGTTCCCAGGAGTGTGGGCCGAAGGCCGCACGTCGGCAGAATGCCTTGCGACTCTCGAGGACGTGTTGCACGAATGGCTCATCGTCAAAGCGGTGCTGGGTGACCGTGACCTGCCGATCCTCGACGGACTCGACCCGCGCGCGTTGGTCTTCCCCCTGCCACTGAGCTGATCCCCGGACCCCCCTGAGCGACAGGTGTTACCCAGGCAGACGTCGCTCCGGGAGCTGATTCGCAAATTCACGGCTCTGGGGTGGACGGGCCCTCACTCCGGAGGAGTTCATCGGTATATGCGCCGGACTACTGAACAGGGAACACGTCAGGTCACGATCCCGAATCCACATCGCGGCGATATCGACATCGGACTGCTTCGCAGGATTCTGCGGCAAGCAGAAATTACCGACGACGAATGGAACGAAGCGTGACGCCTAGCTCCACGACCGCGTCTGATCAGCGCGACGACAAGGGACCAACGCGCTCGATTGACGTAGCGACCAGGCGCGTGCGCTCGTTGTTGACCCCGCCGGTCACCACGATGCGCTCACCTTCGCGAAGCGCCGCGCGCTGATCCTGAGGCACCTTCGAGATGTCGACGTTGATGCTCGGGTTGCCGTCCGGCGCGATCGCCAGCACTTGACCCGCGATCCACGCCACGCGTCCCTCGACCTGGACCGTCGGTTCCTGCGCGACCGCACTGAGGGTCAGGACGAGAAATGCCGCAATCGTGATCGCCCGTATCATCGCCATCACTCCATCTCAGAGCAACGGCGATGCCAGCGGGTTACAACCCGTACATCCGGCGCGCGGTCCCGCCGAGGATCGCGCGCTTGGTCTCGTCGGAGATGTCGCGGCGGTCTTCCATCTCCTTGATGTTGCCCGGGAACCCGTGGTCCCAGTGCGGGAAGTCCGACGCGTAGAAGATCCCCACCTGCCCCAGCGCTTCGACGGTCGGCCCGAGCAGCTGCTCGCTGGCCTCGGCGGGGAGGAACACGTTGCTGCTCGTGAGGTACTCGCTGGGCTTGCGCCGGCACTTCGGCGCCTCCAGGGAACCGCGCTTCTCCCATTCTTCGTCGAGCCGGCCCAGCCAGTACGGCGCCCACGTGCAGCCGGCCTCCATGAAGCCCACGCGCAGCCGCGG
>DATHGT010000223.1:0-36908 GCA_035317605.1 Candidatus Acidiferrum sp.
GCTTCGCGGCCTCATCGATCTTGGCCGCGGGCGTGGCCATCTCCGTTCCGGCGGCGGCGTGCTCCAGCGGCGTTGCGTGGCCGATGACGATGGAGAGCGGGTTGTTCAGCTCGTGCGCCACCCCAGCCAGCAGGTTGCCCATGGCTGCCAGCTTCTCCGTTTGGGCCAGCTGCTCCTGAAGGCGCGCGCGTTGGGTGATGTCGCGGGCGTTGACGACGATGCCGACGATGCCCGGTCCCTCGGTGAGATTCCGCCCGACCGCCTCGATCGTCCGCCAGGAGCCGTCCTTGTGACTCACCCGATACTCGGCCGACCCGGTGAAGCCCGGAACGTCCTTGCCTTCGGCGAGCACGGCCTGGACGGTGCCAAGGTCGTCGGGGTGTATTCGTGCGAAAGCCGACTGGCCCACCAGCTCCTCGGGCCGGTAGCCGATCACTCGTTCGACGGACGGGCTCGCGTATCGGAGGATGCCGTTGGCGTCCATCACGAAGATCATGTCGAGCGCGTTGTCGATGAGCGACCGGAAGTGTTCCTCGCTCTGCCGCAGCGTTTCCGCGGCCCGCCGGCGTTCCGTCACGTCCTGCTTGATCGCCACGAAGTGCGCGACGGCGCCGTGCTCGTCGACGATGGGCGTGATGGTCTGGTCTTCGTCGTAGAGCGTACCGTCCTTGCGGCGGTTGACCATCTCGTGCCGCCACACCCGCCCGGCCAGCACCGTCGTCCAGAGCTCTTCGTAGAGCGCCCGGCCGTGATGTCCGGACTTCAGGATGCGAGGGGTGCGGCCGATGACTTCGTCGGGTTCGTAGCCGGTCATCGCCGTGAAAGCCGGGTTGATCCACTCGATGATCCCATCGGCGTCGGTGATCACGATGCCGTTGGCGGCGGCCTCGAGAGCGGCCGACCGGACGCGCAGCCGCTCGTCGGCCCGCCGGCGCTCGACGATGTTCCGGGCGCTCAGAGACATTCCTGCGCCCCCGTCGTGGATGAGCTCTCCGTTTGCATCCCAGCAATCCGGCGCGCGAGCTGATCGAGGTCGTAGGGTTTCGTATAGACCTCGCTCGCCCCGAGGCTGCGCGCCGCCACGTTGCTGTGCCGGGTCTATCGACGCCGTCAGCACGATCACCCTGATCTTGGGATCGAACGTGCGGATCCGCTTCAGCGCCTCGAACGCCCCCGCCGAGCTCTAAAGGAGTCTGTGGCGAGACGCATAGGCCACGGCTTCGAGGCGGCTGTGGACCTCGAGCTTGGCGAAGAGATTTTGGACGTGGTTGCGGACGGTGGCGGGGCTCACGTGCAGGCGCTCGGCCAGCGACCGGGTGTTGAGACCGATCGCCAGCAGCCGCAGCACCTCGAGCTCGCGCCGGCTCAGCACCGTGTTGTGGTCGACGCCGGCCTCGCGCTCGGCCGTCGCCGTGATCCGCTCGTGGACTAGCGACAACAGCTCCTTGATGACGGTCACGTCGCGGAACAGGTGCACGGTCACGGGCCCGCCCGATCCGGCGTCGGCGACCCGCAGGATGCTGACGTTGAGCCAGACCGGGTGCCCCGCCTTCGACCGCGTCTTCATGTCGAAGCTCTGGATCGTCTCACCGAGGTCGATCAGCTTCATGAAGTGACAGCCCTGGTAGCAGAGACGGTTGCCGTCATCGTCGTGCCCGACGAAGACGTCGCAGCACGGCCGGCCCAGGGCATCGCGGGCCGCGTAGCCGAGCATTTTCTCCGCGGCGCGGTTCCACAGCACGATGCGCCCGTCCGGCCCGACCGCGCAGGCGCCGTCGCCGGCGCCGGCGAGGGCCGACTCGAGGGGACCGAGCGCGACCTCGAGAGCTAGGGCGCGGCGTCGACCGATCGGCACGGTATCGTTCATCGCATCCTCCGGTTTGATCGGGGTCACCACACGCGGAATCCGGGCGTGGTCAGCGGCGTCGTCGTGGCAAGGCGCAGCAGCGTCGGGCCGTACGCGATCGCGATGAGCACGGCGGCGAGCGCGAGCCACGGCCGCCAGCGGTCGAGGATCGGCGGCGAGTGATCGGGCCCGGACATCGCTTCAGCGAACTCGGGCGGCGCCGGGGCCGGACGCCGCGAGAGCGCCAGCGTGAGCACGATGACCAGGAAGTACAGCAGCGAGCTCACGAAGAGGATCGAGCCGCCGATCCCCACCCAGCGCATCATCGATGCCCATTCCGGCTGCACGTAGGCGGCGGCGCCCAGCATCGTCCGTCGCGGCGCGCCCATGAGGCCGAGCTGGTGCATCGCGTGAGAGAAGATCGCCATGCCGATGAACCAGAGCCACACCTGGACGAGGGCCAGCCGCCGGCCCCACAGCGCGCGTCCGCACAGCGTCGGCACGAGCCAATACGTGATCCCCGTGAACGTGAGCGTCACCGCGGTGCCGACGGTGAGGTGCAGGTGGCCGGGAATCCACGCCGTGTTGTGGACGACGAGGTTGAGGTTGTAGGAGGCGTTGATCAGGCCTCCGACGCCACCGAAGGTGAAGAGCAGCATCGCGAGCACCTGGGCGGCGAGCGAGGGATCGCCCCACGGCAGTTTCCCGAACCACGCGACCCAGCCCTTGCCGCCCCGCGCCCGCGCGCCGCTCTCGAGCGAGGCGGTGACGTTGAAGAACGTCAGCAGGCTCGGAAAGAACACGGCGAACGTGAGGAACGCGTGCAGCAGCTTCCAGCCGCGATGGATGCCGGGATCGGTGTACTGATGATGGAACCCGAGCGGCGTGGAGAGCACCAGGAACAGGAGGAACGACGTGCGCGCGAGCGGGTCGCTGAAGAGCTTGCCGCCCGCCTGGCGCGGGACCAGCGTGTACCAGGAGACGTAGGCGGGCAGCAGCCAGAAATAGACGATCGGGTGTCCGGTGAACCAGAACAGCGAGCGCGCGAGGAGCGCGTCCGTCCCCGCGACCAGACCCAACGACCACGGGATCAACAGGAAGAGCATCTCGGCGGCGAGACCGAGCGAGGCGATGCTCCACATCGCGAACGTCACCAGCGACATGAACGCGGGCAGCGGCGTGCGCCGCCCGGCGTTGGCCCGGCGCCACGCGCGGTACGTGAGGACGAGGTTCAGCGTGACCAGCCACGTGCCGACCACCACGAGCGTGAGCCCCACGTAGAAGGCCCAGTGGGCCCGCAGCGGCGGGTAGAACGTGAACATCACGGTCGCGGCGTTGGCCACGAGCGGGATGGCCGCGAGCACGAGCCCCGCCGTCATCAGGCCGAACGTCCACCATCCGAGGCCGCGCCGGGCCAGGGGCAGGCCGAGCGCGCGCATGGTGATGTACGGCAGGAAGCCGCAGATGAAGAACGTGGTCCACACGAGCACGTTGAGCACGCCGTGCACGGTGAGCCCGTGGTAGTACGACTGGATGAACGGCGACACCCACGGGTAGAGGTTGATCCCGGCGTGGTCGAGCGCCTGGAGCAGCCCGGTGACCACGCCACCGAATAAGGCGACCAGCGCGACCGCGAGGTACGCGGCCATCATGCGCGCTTCGGGACCGAGGCGCAGATCACGCGTCTCGGTGCTCGTCGGTGCGGTCGTCACGGAGGTCATGACCGCGGCTCCACGATGACCTTGCCCGCCATCGTGTGGTGGGCGATCCCGCAGTACTCGTGGCAGATGATCGAATACTCGCCGGGCCGGTCGAAGTGAGCCTCGACGTGCGCGATCTGTCCGGGCAGGACCATCACGTTGACGTTGGTGCGCGCGATGAAGAGTCCGTGGACGACGTCCTTGCTCGTCACCCAGAAGTGCACGGTGGAGCCCGCGGGCACGCGGATCTCGCCGGGCGCGAACGCCCAAATCTGCGCCAGCATGCGGACCTCGTACTGCCCGGGCGCGATCTGCGTCACGCCGAGGGCATCGAAAGGCGCCGTCTCGGTGACGCGCCGGGAATCCACGCGCCCCACGTCACTCGGCAGGTGAATGCCGGCGCCAAACGCCGTCACCGCGAGCGCGACGAGCATGCCGACGGGCAGCGCGATGCTCGGTAGGATCCACGCCAGCTCGTAGAGGTAAATGGTCGTCCCGCGCTTCACCGTCAGCCCCTCCAGAGCCTGAGGTACATCTGGGTCCACATCACGGCCAGCAGGAGCAGGTACACGAGCATGAACAGCAGCGCTCCCCGCGGGTGTTCGTTCTCGTCCATTCGGCGTCTCCCTTTCTGCGCTTGCGGTGCCGTCACGGGAGAGCAAGTGGACTGCCAGAGCCGGAGCGCGCACCAATCGTCGATTACCCGAGAGTCTCTTCTGGTGGTGTGAGGAGGGCTATGAGTTTGGTGGGGCAGTCGAGGGACGGTGGGGTGCATTCGCCCCAAAGAATTCGGGCGACGATACTATCCACGACGCTGTGACCGGCGGAGACCGAACAGGGTCCGCTAGCTTCTACCGCTCGTCCTTTATCGGGATCAGCACGGGCGAGTGTGGCGTCGGCACTACGGTTTAGTCCTCCTGCTCCCAGCGGTGGCGGTCGCGCTCGCGGAGGATCTCGCGCGACGTCCAGACTTCGGCGTCGGATTCTTGCTCGACGCCGAGCGCGCGGCCGATCTCGTCCACGATGTCCTGGTCCGGCGTGGCGGTGCTGCCGCCCACGGCCTCGTCGCCGGCATCCCCGGCGCGCATCCAGTCCGCGTCGACGTCGCCGCCCGTGAGCACGGCGGTGATCGCGGGTCCAAGAGGCATCTCGTCGATCTCGCGCGCGTCCGCGAGCAGAACACCGGCAGCTCGCGGGTGCGTGACGTGCGGTGCGGCCGTCGGCCGTGTGCCGTGTGCTTTCGTCGCTCGTTTCACCGTCCGTTTCATTGACCCCTCCTTGCGCACGAGGCTACGCAAGGAGATTGCCAAGGGCGGATGCGCGTGAATTCGGAGCGTTACGGCGAGCCGCCTGTGCCGAGCGCCGGCGCGGAATCCCCACGCGGGGCGCCGGTGTCCCGCCACGATCGAGTCCACGCACGGGGCCAAAGAATTGATACGAGCGGAAGCGCGGCGATGAGCGCTCCTAGCGCCGCAAGGCCCCAGTCGTCGGCGTGGAGCGGCGACAGGCCCAGCACCTGCGCGAGCGGCGCGACCTGGACCAGCGCGGCCGAGACGACGACCGTCGCCGCTGGGATCATGGCTCCCGCGAGCGTGCGCAGGCGGCCCAGCGCCAGCGTGACGAAAGCGCTTGCGAGGATCAGCACCGCGAGCGCCAGCGCACGCCCGTGGCCTACGTCCCCGCGCTCGTGCACGCCCCGCGCGTAGGCGGCGACGACGAGCGTGGTGAGCAGGGCGCCGACCGTTCCGATCATGATCCAGTCGCCGCGTGACAAGAGGCGGGTTGCGCGGCGTGGGCGTCCCCGCGGGATGGCGGCGCCGGCGGGTCGGGCCTGGAACGCAAGGAGCGCGGTGGGATGGATGATCAGCTCGAGCCAGACCAGGTGCGCCGGCAGGAAGAGCAGCGGATAGCCGGCGAGCGGCACCAGCGCCGCCGCGGCGACCAATGGAACATGGATGATCAGCAGGTACGTGAAGCTCAGCGTGAGATTCTCGAAGAGCTGACGGCCTTCCCCGATCGCCCGCACGATCGTTCGGAAGTTGTCGTCGAGCAGCACGATCGACGCGATCTCGCGCGCGCTCCGGGTCGCCCGCTCGCCCATCGCGATCCCGACGTCAGCGGCCTGGAGCGCGGGCACGTCGTTGACGCCGTCGCCGGTCACCGCGACGATTTCGCCCGCCTCTTGGAGCGCCTTGACCAGACCCAGCTTCTGCGCCGGCGTCGCCCGCGCGATCACGTCGACGCCGAGGAGCGCGCGCCCGCGCGGGCCATCGGGAGCCTCCAGCTCGTCACCCGTGATCACTGCGGGCGTGGCTCCGCCGAGCCCGACCGCGCGCGCCACGGACGCAGCGGTGAGGGGATGGTCGCCGGTGGCCATGATGGTGTGGATGCCGGCCGCGCGACACGCGGCGACGGCCTCGACGACGCCCTCGCGAACCGGATCGCCGAAGGCGAGCACGCCGGCCAGCCGGTAGCCGGTGTCGGGTTCGGCCGCGGCGCCGGCGTCGCCGGATGCGTCGACGGGACGCCACGCGCACGCCAGCACCTTGCTGCCGCCTTCGGCGAGCCGAGCTACCCGCGCGTGCCACGCCTCGCGCTCGGATGGCGACAGGACCGTTTGCGCCAGCACGACTTCGACGGCCCCCTTGGTCACGGCGATCAACCGCCCGTCGTGCTCGCGCACGATCGCGGTCTCGCGCTTGCGACTCTCGGTGAACGGAAACGTCGTGACGACGCGGTGCTCGTCGCTCCGGAGGCCGGCGGCGCTCGCGGCCTCGGCGATCACTACGTCCAGGGGGTCGCCGGCCGACGGACGCGAGGCCAGCGCGGCGAGCCCCAGCAGTGCGGCCGCGGAGGTCGCCGGGTGGGCGATCGCCTCGAGCAGGCGCAGCCGCCCTTCCGTGATCGTCCCCGTCTTGTCCGAGCAGATACAGGTCACCCGGCCGATGTTCTCGACGGAGACGGCGCGGCGCACCAGCGCCTGTCGCCGCGCCAGCCGGTAGACGCCGACGCCGAGAAAGACCGTGAGCACCAGCGGGAACTCCTCGGGCAGCGCCGCGGTGGCGAGCGTCGCCGCGCTGACCAGAGCGTCAAGCCAGCCGAAGCCCTGGCGAAGACGGACGGCGCCCACGATCACGCACACGACCGCGGCCGCGACGATGAGGACCGAAACGAGACGATCAATCGACATCTGGAGCGGCCTGCGCGCGCGAGACCCCCGCGTGGCCGAGCGCACGATCTCGCCGTAGAGCGTCTCGCCCCCGGTGAACGCCACGCGCACGCTCGCCCTGTTCGTCAGGAGTCGCGTGCCCGCGAACGCCCACGATGCACCGTCGACGAAGACCTCGTCGGCCTCGACATCGACGAGATCCGCGCCGTCGAGCGTGCGCTTGACCACGGGATAGGCCTCGCCGGTGAGCGCTGACTCGTCGGCGTAGAGCTCGTGCCCGGCGACGACGATCCCGTCGGCGGGAAACGGCGCGCCCGCGGTGACCACGACGAGATCGCCGGGGACGAGATCGATGGCCGGCACCTCCGCGGCCACGCCATCACGGATCACGTCGGCGCGCGCGGCCAGCCGACCCTGGAGGCCCGCGGTCGACGCGCTCGTGCGCCGGTGCAGCACGACGTCCATGACCGCGAGCGGCGCGATGGCGGCCAGCAGGATCAGCGACTCCGTCCGCTGGCCCACGACGGCGTAGAGCGCGCTCACGCCCGCGAGGAACCACAGCATGGGATCGCGCGCGGTCTCCTGCGCGATAACACGCCAGGCGTGCTCGGGGATGTCGAGGATGGCGTTCACGCCGTAACGCGCCCGGCGAGCCCGCACGTCTTCGGAGTCGAGCCCCCGCGGCGACGATCCCGCGCCGCGGAGGCGGGCCAGGGGCAGCGCTCGCCGCATTACGTCGAGGGCGAGGCGAGCGCCTCCCGGACCAGCGACGTGAGGGCTGAGGTGGAGAACGGCTTGGCCAGGTACGCGGTCGCTCCGGCGTCGAGCGCCTGCTGCCGGCTCTGCTCGGACGCGAAGCCGGTGACGACGATTACCGGAGGCGGATGCAGGCGCGCACGGGCCGCGCGGACGACGTCGAGGCCGTCGCCGTCGGGCAGTCGAACGTCGGCGATGATGAGGGCGAGCGGCTCGCCCTCCAGCGCCGCCAGCGCCGCTTGCCGGCTACCCGCGGCGATCGTGCGATAGCCGTGGTGCCGCAGCAGCCGATCGTAGGTCGCAAGAAAATCGACCTCGTCGTCGACGACCAGGACCACCTGAGGCATCGTGGTTCAGCTCCTCGCGTGTGCGGCCGCGGGCTCCGGCGATTCCACGAAGGCCCGCAGCAGGTCGGTCTCGGTGATGATGCCGAGCAGTTGCTCACCGTCGAGCACGGGCAGAGCGCCGATCTTGTGGTCGATCATGATCCGCGCGGCTTCGCGGGCGTCGCGCTCAGGGTCGATCGCGATCACCGTGCGGGTCATCACCTGTTCGGCGGTCAGGCGGGCCAGCAGATGGTTGAGCTCCCAGACGGACAGGCTCGTGGCCGGCGAGGCCATGTTCAGCCGGATGTCGCGGTCGGTCACGATCCCCTGCAGCCGTCCGTCGTCGACGATGAGAAGGTGGCGGATCCGCTCCTTCTGCATCAGCGCGCGGGCCTCCAGCACTGGCGTCGTTCCCGGCGTGCTGACCACGATCCGGCTCATGAGGTCTCTCACTCGCATGGTGGTCTTCCTTTCTGGAGGTGGGTGGCGGGGCGATGGAAGCGCTCGGCGACGAACAGCACGTCGGCGACGGCGGTGGCACAGTCCTGGACGTCGGTGTAGATGGTCAGCTCCGGACACAGCGCGGGCTCGTAGTCGAGGACGAGGTCGACGTCGACACCCACGTTCGGCTCGGGGGCGCCCCGCGCGCTGCCGGTCAGGTGCCAGCGCGCAGCACGCTCGCGATCGGCGCAGATCTCGGACGGGCAAGCGAGCTGGATCTCCGCGAAGCGCGGGATCAGCTCACGGGCCAGCTCCCGCCATCGTCGGTGGTGCGCGGTCGCGTCGACGATCACGGCGATCCCCGCCTCCACGAGCATCGTGGCCAGACAGACGACTGCCCGGTGAACGAGATCGTCGAGGTCCTCGGTGACGACGGGCCACACGATGCGACGCACAGCGGTGGCCTCGACGATCCAGACTCTGATCCCCCGCGCGGCCAGCGCAGTCATCAAGCGCTGGGCGATCGTGGTCTTGCCGCTGCCCGGCCGCCCGGTGATCCAGATCGCCCAGCCGTCGCCGTGGGGCTTGGCGGCGGACGCTCCCGCGCCCAGATGCTCGGCCAGCGTAATGATCTGGTCGGCGCCGGCGGCCACGCTCTCGGCGGTCGTGCCGATGATGAGCTCAGGCTGAAGCGCCCGCTCGTAATCGCGATCCACGCCCGGCACGGTGGCGCCCGCCGAGCCCGCGCGCGCGTAAATGGCTGGCGGGGCGTTTCCCGGAGCGCGCGCGGCCTCGCGCTCGCGGGCGACCGCGAGCGGACATTCGAGCTGCACCTCGGCAAAGCGCGGGATCAGCTCGCGCGCGAACTCTCGCCATCGGCGACGATGCGCGGTAGCGTCCACGATGACGGGCACCCCGGCCGCGGCGAGCGTCGCGGCCATGAAGGCGAGCAGGCGATAGACGGCCTCCCGCTCGTGGTCGCTGTACGTCGGAGTCGGCGTGAGAATCTTGCGGAGGGCGTCCAGCTCCAGGATTTTCACCGGAACGCCACGCGCCCGCAGCGTCTCCCCGGCGGCGCGGGCCAGCACGGATTTTCCGCTACCAGGCAGCCCGGTGATCCAGATCGTCCACATGCTCAAGCTCGGCTCCCGTCCCTTTTCGGTGCTCGCGCGAGGAGTTGCAACGTCACTGCCAGTCGTGTCGCGATGGAAAGCGCGGTGTTGCGTGGCGGTGCGGGGCCCGGAGGCGGGGGCGGTGAGGCGTGATCACCCCGTCGCGGGGCGGATCTGCCACATCTGTCGCAAGGATCCACCGCACGCTGCTTTAGCCCCAGAGGTCCATGACGTCCTCGGCGACGAAGTGTGTGGTGCTGACCATGCGGTCGGCGAAGTGCAGCAGCGCCACGCGGCTCGCGTCGGCGAGGTCGGGATACCAGCGGGGATGCGCGATCACCAGCGCACGGAAGGCCAGGAACGGCGGCAGGACGTGGAACACTTCCGCATCGCCGCTGGCCGCGAGGTAGGTATCGAGGAACGTCCGGAACAGCTGAAGGAACGGCTCGTCCACACCCGCGCGACCGCCGCGGGCGCTCTTCTGCACCCCAAAGAACAGATAGTTGATCCCGAGCGCCGCGACGTCGTCCGCGGGCTCGCCCCATTCCCCGCGGCTGCGATCGAGCACCGAGAACTCGGTCGTGCCCTCTCGGAACAGCAGGTTCCACGGATGGAAGTCCCCGTGGATGCGCCGCAGGCGCTGGCCGTACCCGCGCAGCCGCCATCGCCACGACACCATGGCCTGCTCGAACGTCTCGCGCGCTCGCTCGGGCAGCAGCGGGTAGCCATCGGGGTAGCTATCGAGGATCCCCATGACGCACTCGCCGTGGCCGCACAGCTCGCGCAGACGGCGCACGTACAGGGTCGGCTCGTCGCGGCGTTCGGCATGCGTCTCCGCGAGGAAGCGCGCGAGCACCCGCGCTCGCGCGCGATCGAGATCGCGGGCTTCGGCCGCGAGCATGCGCGCGAGGTCCAGCCAGTAGAGCGCGCCCTCGGCCTTCTCGACGAGTTGGAAGAACTCGACGGCGTCCGCCGCGGAGACGATCTCGCCGTGCTCACGCACGAATCCGACGTCCAGGCTGCGGACGTGGCGCGGGAAGCTGTTGTAGGCGTGGTGGCCGTAGAGCGCCTGCCACGCGCGGTCGGCCGGGTAGTCGTGGCCGAAGCCCTGGGCCGGGCGGGTGCGCGAGATCACGAATGCGCGCGGCCGCCTGTCTACGAGACATTCGACCTCGAGCGGCACGCCGTAACCGAACCCCTTGGGATCCTCGATCGCGGGCTCGCTGCCCCCGAGCCGGCGCACAGCGCGGACTTCCACCTGCCCAGCGAGCACGTGCGCCAGATACGTCGCCAGGTTCTCGCGCTCGATGCCGCGGCCCACTGGCTCGGCCGCCTTCTCGCCGGAACGCGACCGTTCCGGCGTCACTTTCCCCGGACCGTCAGCACCGGGCAGGGGGCCGTGCCTATCACGCGTTCGGCAACACTGCCCATCAAGAGCCGGGCGAGCCCGGTCCGCCCATGCGTTCCCATCACGATCAGCTTCGTGCGCTTGGCGCGCGCCGCGCGCACGATGGCGTCGGCGGCCACGCCTTCGTAGAGCATGCCGCGCACGCGCACCCGACTGGCTTTTGCTTTCGCCAGGAGCCGGTCGAGTTGCTTCTGAGCCTGTGCGCGTATCGACCGCTGAAGATCGTCGAACGTCTTCGGCGACATGTACCCGTCGCCGACCATCGGCATCGCTGTCGTGAGCACGTGAACAAGCAGCAGTTCAGAGCCTTCCTCGCGGGCGAGCGCCAGCGCGCGATCGAACGCCGACCGCGAGGGAGGTGAGAAGTCGGTCGGGTGCAGGATGGTGCCCTTCATCGTCGCGTCCCAGCCGCATTGCGCTCTTCGGCGACGCCGATCGGCGCCTCAACGGGCGCGCCGTCGGCGCGCAGCAGCATGATCGGGGTGCTGGTCCCGCGGAGCACGGCTTCGGCGACGCTGCCGAGGATGAGGCGGCCGAGGCCGCTGCGGCCATGCGTCGTCATGACGATGAGGTCCGCGTGACCGACGCGCGCGGCTTCTACGATCGCCGCAGCCGGCGGCCCGTACCAGACCGAGGTCTCGACTTTGCGGATGCCTTTCGACGCCAGGCGCGCTTGGAGGGCGTTCAGGTACTCCTCGGCCTCGTGCACCACGCGGATCTGCTCCTCTGTCGGATCGACGCCAGGCCACGTGGATGCTTCGGCAGCCCGCAGCAGCAGGAGGGTCGGCGTCCCGCCCTCCGCGACGTCCAACGCCTTCGCGAGCGCTTGCTCGGCCAGCGGCGAGCCGTCGAGCGGGACCAGCAGCTTGTCGATCTTCATGTCAACCCTCCGTGAAAGTGAATCGAACCGTCCGTGACCATGAGCAACTCGATTGCCAATCCGAAGTCGAACCAAAACGCGCCGTTACGAAGACCGATCGACCGATGTTGGGGCAGGACCTCAGCGCGGTGTCCTCGCGGTGCCCCACGTGGATCGTGATGGAACGGCTACGCGTGTCCCGCTGAGGAAGAACGCGGCAAGCGCACCATGAAGCGCGTGCCCTCACCCGGGGTGGATTCGGCGGTGATCCTGCCACCGTGGTCGTGCACGATGCCGTAGACGATCGAGAGACCCAGGCCGGTGCCGGTCGGCTTCGTGGTGTAGAACGGGTCGAAAATCCGGGAGAGCGTCTCCGCATTCATGCCGTGACCGGTGTCGGTGACCACGATCTCGACTGCCGCGTCCTCGTCCGGCGTGGGCGATGTGACGATGGTCATGCGCCCACCGCTGGGCATCGCGTCGCGAGCGTTGGTGAGCAGGTTGAGTACGACCTGGCTCAGCGCGTTGGGGTTACCGCGGACGGACGGCAGCGCCGGGGCGAGGGTCATCTCGATCGCGATCCCCGCCTTCTCGATCTGCCCGCGCGCCAGCAGGATCGTGTCCCCGACCACGCGATTGAGATCGACGGTCACCATCTCGGTGGACGACTGGCGCGAGAAGGACAGGAGCCCCTGGGCGATCCGGGCCACCCGCTCGGCGTGCTTGTGTACGGTCAGTAGATCGTTGACGAGCGACTGGGAAAGCGGCTCGCTCTCCGCCTCCAGCAGCATGACCTCGATCCGCGAAGAGATGATGCCGAGCGGGTTGTTGATCTCGTGGGCGATACCCGAGGCCAGCGTGCCGAGGGCAGCCAGCTTCTCGGACTGACGGGTGGCGCGCTGCAGCTCGACGCGCTCGGAAATATCGGTCACGAACGCCATCGCGAGGATCCCCTCCGGCGTTTCCACGTAGCTGAGGCTGATCTCGACGGGGAACTGCGTACCGTCCCGGCGCCGCCCGGCGAGCACGAGATCCTTCCCCATGCGGCGCACGCGCGGCTCGGCGAAGTACGCGGTGCGATGCCGCACGTGCGCGGCCCGAACGCTCTCGGGGAGCAGCAGCTCGAGAGTCTGACCGATCAAGTCACTGCGACGGTAGCCGAACATCAGCTCGGTCTGAGCATTGACGAGCACGATTTCGCCGGCGCGGTTGACCACGATGATGCTCTCGGCGGCCGACTCGAGGAAGGCGCGGGCCGTCGCCTCGCTCTGCCGGCGGCTGGCTTCGCGCTCCCTGCCGAGCGCGGCTTCAGCCTGGGTGCGCTCGGTGGCCTCCCGCTCGAGATCGGCGACGCGCGCACGAAGACGCTCGTTTTCGGTTTCGAGTTGTTCCTCGCGGTCGGACGACATTCCTTTCCCCAGCGGAATGTTTCGCCCGCCGCGGCTCCTTGTCAACTGTCTCCGGCCGTCGCGCGCCGGCCTCCTGGCCTCGGAACCGGCGTCGCCGTCGTGCACGCGTTCGCCGCCGGCCCCGCGCCGCGGATGACGGTGCCCGATCACTTGCCGCCCAGGAAGTCGAAGCGGTAGCCGGTGATGCTCTTGACGAGCAGCGAGTCGGTGTCCGGGGTCAGCCCCGCGCCGACGCCGGGCCTACAGAGGGGACCGTGCGCGCTCAAGGGACGGCGTCGACGACGATGTAGAGAATGACGTCATGGCGTTGCACGCGCATCAGGATGGGCGCGCCGGGAGTGAGGGCGCCGACGGCTGCCTCGAAGTCCGCTGAGCTCTGGATCGGGTGTCCGTTGACTTCGCGGATGACGTCCCCCGCCTTGATGCCCGCGCGCCCGGCCGAGCCCGAGAAGTCCACGTCGTTGGCCACGGCGCCCTTGATCGGGTTGATGGGCCGCACCTCGATTCCGAGCCGGCGCTTGGCGAGCCGGGCCTCGGGCCGTAGCAGCATCCCTTCGGGATCATCGGCCAGCGTTGCCGAGAGGACGAGCACACGCCCGGCACGGCGTACCTTCAACGCCAGCACGTCACCCGGACGGAGCGCGCTCACCGCGCGCTCGAATTGGAGGCGGGACGAGATCAGCGTGGCGCCGATGCCGACGATGATGTCGCCTGGGCGCAGGCCGGCGGCGGCGCCCGGACCGCCGGCGCCCACGTCCGCGACGAGCGCGCCCGCGGCGCCGCGCGTGCGGAGGGCTTGCGCGAGCGCGGCATTGAGCGATTGGGTCGTGATGCCGAGCCAGGGCTGACTCACACGACCCTTCTCGATCACGTCGAACGCGATCCGTCGCAGAGTGTTCGACGGAACCGCGTAGGCCGCCGCATTCGCGGTCAGGACGGTACCGAGGCCGATGACTTCCCCGCGCATGTTGACGAGCGGCCCGCCCGCGTTGCCGAGGCCCATCACGGCATCGCTCTGGAGGAAGCTCCCGGCCGGGTCCGGGCTCATCGGGGCGGGCGTCGCGGTCACGACGCCCGCGACCACCGTCCCCGCGGGCCCCAGCGGCGCGCCGACGGAGATCACCCAATCGCCGATCTTCACGCGCTCGGAATCGCCGAGCGGCAGGTGGGGGAAGAAGGCGCCTCGCCCATCCAGCTTCAAGATGGCCACGTCACTGCGGAGGTCGAGGCCGACGACGGTCGCGTTCACCGGTGTCCCGTCCATCATGGCGACCTCGAACTCGGGGGCATGCAGCATGACCGCGGGTGCTGGTGAGCGCGATGCCGCGCGGATCGATGATGACGCCGGTGCCCACCGTGCGATTGCGAAGCTCGGCGGCGGCATCGAGAGGCTCGTGTCCGTCCTCCTGGATTTCCTCGTCGGCATCGAGGACGCTCTGGATGGACCCATCTTCGGCGGGGGCGGCAGCCGCGGGCACCCGGATGACGAACGAGGCCGCAAGCGCGGCCGCCGCGACCTCGGCGAACGATGTCGGGATCGTCGCCGGCTCGGCGGCCTGAGAGACCGATGGACCCGGCCCGCAGACGAGCATCACCAGCGGCCGTTCGAGGCTCAGCCGCGAGTTGTGGACACGAAGCAGAGGATTCTCCCTATGTGGGGCGATCACGCCCCGGGCGACGTCTCGATTCTCGGCGCTCATGCGCGCTTGGTCCTCCGGACGGCGAGACAGAGCAACGAACCTGCCACACGGTCGGAAGGCGGGACCCGTCAAGGGTGCTCGGCGATGAGCCGGCCGATCAGCCGGCGCTTGACCACTTCCACCAGCGCCAGGTACGTCACGGTGGCCGCCACGAGGAAGAAGAGGTAGGCCGCAGGCAGCGGCACGAATCCGAGCGCCGGAGCGAGCGGATGAAGGGCAGCAGGCACCCGGCGGCGACCACCAGCAGCGTCGTCACGGTGAGCCAGAGGCTCGGCCGGCTGCGCAGCGGGTTGCGCGCGGTCCGGATCACGAAAAGCACGAGCGTCTGCGTGGCCAGCGACTCCACGAACCATCCCGTGTGGAACAGTGCGGCCGGCGCCGCGAACACCCTGAGCAACACGAAGAACGTCAGGCCCGGCGCTGTTCTTACGTCACGCGATCATCCGGCGACCCAGCGAGCGCGAAAGTGCGGCGGCGACGTGGCCCATCTCGGTGCCCAGGAGCATCAGGAGGTCGTCGAGCGCAATGATGCCGATGAGGTCCCCCCGCTTGTCCACCACGGGGAGCCGCCTCACTCCCTTGGCGTCGAGCAGCTTCACTGCGTCGAGGATTCCCTTGTCCCCCTGAATCACCGCCGGATTCGATTGCATCACGTCGCCCACCGGCACCTCGGCCGGATCCAAGCCCTCGGCGACGACGGCCACCGCGATGTCGCGGTCGGTGATGATGCCCTTGGGTCGGTGGTGGCTGGCGACCACGAGGGCGCCCACTCTCTTCTGCCGCATCAACCGCGCGGCATCGCGGACGGATGCTGTCCGTTCGATCGTCACGACGGGCCGCATGCACACTTCAGCGAGCATGGACGCACCTGCTCGGTCGGGTGTAAGAGATCATCGAGTCCTCATGCCGTCGATGGCCATGATCTCGCCACCAGCGACGGGCCTCCTGTCGCCAGGGCGAGACTCCAGGACGAGTCGGCCGTCGGCGTCCACGCGAACGACTCGGCCGTGCCGGACACCCTCGGGCTGACTGATCTCCACCATCCGGCCGCACACGGCGTCGCGCTGATTCCAGGCGACCAGGATGGCCTCGGGCCCGTAATCCGTGTAGAGCCCGTGCCATCGCTCGAGTCGGTTCAAGAGCGAGGCGGCAAACCGGTTGCGGTCGACCGCGCGCCCCGCGACCTCGCGCACCGACGTGGCCAGCGCGGCCGCCGGGCCCAGGCCCGCAGTGAGGGCGTCGCGCGAGACGTTGAGGTTCACACCGACGCCGAGCACGACGTGCTGGACGACGTCTCTGGTCACGGCGGCCGTGGCCAGCGTCCCACCGATCCGCCGGCCGGCCACGACCACGTCGTTCGGCCACCGCACGGTGGCCGGCACGCCCTCTCCGGTGACGGCGTCAGCGAGCGCGAGCGAAGCGATCATCGTGAAGACGGGAGCCGCGGCCGGCGCGATCGCCGGGCGGAAGATCACCGACGCATACAGGTTCGCGCGCTCGGGCGAGAACCAGGGTCGTCCGAAGCGGCGACGTCCCGCGTGCTGCGCTTCGGCGAGGACGACGGTGCCCTCGCGCGCGCCCTCTTCCGCGAGCCGATGGGCCACGTCGTTCGTCGACGACACGACGCCGAAGAGATGGATCTCGAACCCGACGTTCCGGGTGCCGAGCGCTCGGCGAATCAGGTCGATGGAGAGCGCGTCATCGTTGCGGTGCGCATCCTCGACGATCGGAAGTCGGGCTGTCGCGTTCATGCGGATACGAAGGAGCAACGCAGGTGCCAGAGGTGAACGCCGTGAATCCAAGACGTTGAACGGCCGCCACGCCGAGGCGCTGTGGTGCGGGTGCCCGGCCTGTCCCATTGCCGCCCCACGCCGCGTTCAGTCGTGACCGCGCGCGCTTCGCGCCCGAGGCAGTCGCGGAGATTCACCCGGCCGGGGCGGCAACGCCCCTTCGGGGGCGACGGCGCCTCCGTGCCACGGCCTCTCGCCTTCCCGCTACGGCCTCCGCATCAGCAAAATCGTGCCTTTGACCGAAACCACTTCTCTGGCACATCTGTTGCGCTGTGCTCGTGACCACTGAACGTCTGAGGAAAGGAGGGGCCCGCATGCAGGAGCTCATGTGGTACGCCCTCTCTCATGGAGTCACGAGACCAGTTCCGAGCCAGGAGGTCTCCTTGTGGTTCGCGGCGCTTCTCCTGTTCGGACTGCTGTGCGCCGGCCTGTTGATCGGCGCGGGAATGATCGAGTGGTGCGGCAGTCTGCACAGAAGGGGAGTGAGACCCCGTTGGCCCGCCATGGCGCGCCATGGTGATCATCGGTGAATGATGGCAATCCTCCGACTCGTCGGGCTCGTTTTGAGCGGCGCCACCAGCGGGGTCGCGCTGATCATGGCCGTCGTGGCCCGGCTGGGGATCGGGTGGTTGGCGGCCGCAATTCCGACGGCCTCGTGTCGTCAGGAGGAATCGTCATGGCATTCACGCACCTGCTCGTCCCGACGGATTTTTCGGAGCCCGCGAACCAGGCGTTGGGCCACGCGCTCGAAGAAGCGACCCTGCATCGCGCGAAGGTGACGCTCCTCCACGTGCTGGCGCCCCCCGCCGACACGGATGTCTACTACGTCACCGGCTCCCCAGAGCCGCCACCCCAGGGAAGCGTCGATCCGACAGGCGGTGGTCGCGTGAGCGCGCGCCCGCTGTCGGAACCGACGGTGGTCCGCACCGATCCCTCCGAGGAGGCGCTCACCCGACTCCAGGACCTCATCCCCGCCGCGGGCCGCGGTACGTGGGACGTCGCCCTCGCCGTCGGCCACCCGGCCGACGCGGTCGTCCGCGTCGCTCAGGAGCGAGGCGTCGACCTCATCGTGATGGGGACCCACGGGCGGACGGGGCTTCAGCACGTCCTTCTGGGAAGCGTGGCGGAAAAGGTGGTGCGGCTGGCCCCGTGCCCCGTGCTGACCGTCCGGTACAAGCGCGCCTGATCCCGTCCCGAGGGTGCGCCACGACTCGTGACCCTGGGTTGCGTTTGATGTCGTGCTCTGCTCTGATCGGCAACGTGGTGTCCGGAACGATAGCGATATAGGGCGAGGATTCGAGGGGAGCTTCGGTTGGTCGGTCGAGATTCCGGCCTACCGCGAGACGGTCGCGCTTCGGTGAGCGGTGTCGCGGCTGAGCGCGCAGAAGGGATCGTCGGCGTGCAGATCGAGCAGATCATGACCAGGGAGGTCGTCACGGTGACTCCCGCCACGTCGATCCAGTCGGCGGCGAAGTTGATGGCCGATCACGGGATCAGCGGGCTCCCGGTCGTCGACGAACACCGCCATCTCGTCGGCATCGTCAGCGAAGGGGATCTTATTCTTCGGCAGCGGTCGTGGTCGAGGCGTCCGTGGTGGCGCGGGTTCTTCGACGACGCCGAGAGCCTCGCCCGCGAGTACGGCAAAGTGGTCGGGACGACGGTCGGCGAAGTGATGACGCGTGCGGTGGTCTCCATCAGCCCGGTCTTCGGGGTCGAGACCGCCGCGTCGATCCTTCACGCGCGCGGGTTTCGTCGCTTGCCCGTGGTGCACGACGGGACGCTGGTCGGCATCATCAGTCGCGGCGATCTCGTCAGAGCGCTCGCCACCGCGGTCCCCGCGACGGCGGCCCGCTCCGACACTCAGCTCGTCGAAGAGATGAAGACGCGGCTGGCGGCCGAGCCTTGGGCCTCAACGGCGGGGTTCGTCGTCCACGCCCAGCGCGGGGTAATCTTCCTCTGGGGTGTCGTGCCGACGGAGGCCGAGAAGGCGGCCCTGGAGACCATGGCGCGCGCGATCGAGGGGTGCACGGGCGTGGCGAACGACCTCGTGGTGCGGCGCTGAGTCTGAACCGTCTCGATCGTAGGGCGTGACGGCGATCAGATCACGCGGTGGGCTTGGCCCACGTCCACGAAGGCCGTGACGGCGCGCTCGAGTGGGACGTGTTCGTACCGGACCCGGACATCCAGTCCACGGTCTCGAACGGCTGGGTGACCCTCACGGGCATGGTCGAGACCGTGAGCGAGCGTGACGATGCGGCGCGGGCCGTGCGTAACCTCACCGGCGTGCGCGGCGTGGACAACCAGATCACCGTTCGCCAGCCGTGGTGGCGCCCGACCGGATCCGTGCGGCCATCGAGGAAGCGCTCGAACGGCGCGCGGAGCGTGAGGCCCGGCGCATCGACGTGACGGTCAGTCCGGACGGTGAGGTGACGCTGGCCGGCCACGTCCGTACGTGGGCCGAGCGCCAAGTGGTCGTCGCTTCCGCTCGGTACCTGCGCGGGGTGCGTGCCGTCCACGATCGGCTGCACATCGATCCCGGCTCGTGACGGCGCGGGTTGCCCCTGGCCTGTTGGCGTGTCATCGGCCCGCGACGACGGTAGAGGGCCGATGACACGCCGACGGGTCGTGCCCCTGGGGGCAGCGGGGCGCGATTTCCACGACTTCAACATGGTCTACCGCGACGATCCCGGGGATCCGCAATCCAAGGCGGATCGGGGCGGCCGCGTCCCGGTGTCCCATCGAGATCCCATCACCCGTCATGTCGCGAGCGTGTCGCCGTCGTTGATGTGCCGTGGATAAAGCGATTCTGACCTGCTCGCGATCGGGGCGCTGTGGAACGACGCTTGCTCGAAGATCCGGCATGACACTGTTCACGAACGTGGTGACGCCGCCCCCTTACCGAGCGAAGGCGCGACGCGAGCTGCGGCGCGTCTCGCTCCAGCTCGAGTTCGAGCGCGATCGCATGGGGGCGCTCAGCCGGGCCGCGTCCGCGCGTCCGGAGCTCGCGTTCAAGGCAGCCGCGGCCGAAGTTCGGGTCGCCGCGCTGCGTGCGCGGGCGGCCCAGCTCCGGCGGGCGGCGGGCCGGCTCGACCCGGCCGCGTGATTCGACGATCGAGTGACTCCGGCGAAGGAGAACCGCTCAGGGGGAGGACATGTGATGAAGACGATGGGAGCGCTTGTCGCAAGCACGTTGTTTGCGGTGCTGATCGTCAACCCGGTTCACGCCCAGCAACCAGCCCCGCCGCACGGAATGGCCCAACCGCCGGCCGCGATGTCGCCGGCGCCGCCGTCCGGGGGGCCAGACGGCATGAAGGGCCCCGCGATGCCGATGATGGACATGTGCCGAGACATGATGGGCGGCATGGCCGGGATGGCGATGATGGGACCGTCCGGGCCGATGGATCCTAAGGAGCGCGCCGCGATGCTGGAGATGCGCGGCGAAATGATGAAGGCCATGGGCGACGTCATGATGAAGCACGCCCGGCGGATGCAGGGGATGACCGACAAATGACGGACAGGGGAGCCGGACCGCCGTCGCCGCGGCGCATTCTGCTCGCCACCGATGGTTCTTCTGACGCGAGGGCCGCCGCCGCGTGGCTCACGCGGTGGCCGCCGAGTGAACGGTCGCGCGTGAGGATCGTCTCCGTGATCGAGCGACGGCTCGACTGGCCCGGCGTCCAGGCGTACTACGATGCGGTAGCCGCCGACGGCCACCGCATCCTCGACGAGGCACGCGCGTCGCTGTCACCGGTCGCGGCCATCGAAACGGCGCTGCTCGAGGGCACCCCGGGCGACGAGATCGTGCGGGAGGCCCACGACTGGGACGCCGACCTCGTCGTGGTCGGCGCGCGCGGGCTCGGTCTCGTGGACACGTGGCTGCTCGGCAGCGTCTCTCTCACCGTGGCCCGGCGCGTGGACTGTGCGGTGCTCGTCGTCAAGGGAGACCGGCGACGGCTGGCCAACGTCGTCGTCGGTCTCGACGGCTCGGGACAATCGCTGGACGCCGGGCGCTTCGTCGCCGCGTGGCCGCTCGATGCCCGGCACTCGGTCCGGCTCATCGGCGTGGTGGAGCCGGTTCACTTTCCGTCGAGCACGCCCTCCGTCATCCGCGAGCAAATCGTGTCCGCCGTGCGCGAGGTGAAGGAGGAGCGCCGAGCCGAGCTCACGAAGGCGCTGGATCAGCTGGCCCGGCTCTTCGAGGGTCATGGCGTGACCGTATCGCGCGTGACACCGGACGGGCATCCCGCCGAGGTCATTGGAGCGGTCGCCGCCGAGCCCGACACGGATCTCGTCGTCGTCGGCGCCCGCGGACTGGGAGGCGTCAAGCGGCTGCTGCTCGGCAGCGTATCGGAGAACGTGCTCCGCGCGGCCCGCTGTCCCGTGCTCATCGTGAAGAAGCCACTCACGTCCTAGCCGCCGACCCAATGGCGGCGTCGCCGGAGGCGCCGCCGTCTTGATGTCGGGCCTAAATCCGATGCGCCTTACTTGCCGATCCGTCTCAAATGCCGGAGTACCACGGCGGCTGGCAGCCCGTGGCGAGACGGTCAGCTTGCCTCATGTCCATGAGGCGCGTGTCTCATTTTCCTGGGCCGACGCTGTGATCGTGTGTGGCCGGCACCTACGGGGTAGCGGTGCCCCGACCGGGGCGATCCCGCCTCAGTCCCGGTCCGCGACAAGTTCAGAAAGGACGCCCCCCGCAGAAAAGCCGCGCATTTGACCCCGGCTCAGGCTCTTTCGTGTGGCACACCTGTTGCCGTCCTCGGGGGCGGAGGTCCGGACAATGGACACGATGGATGGAATCGTGATCGGCGAAGGCGCGGCATTCATGCAAGGCCTGGCCGACATCTTCATCGTTGCTCAGCTCGTGTCGTTGGTGCTTGTCACGCTGTTGCTGTGCTCCGCGGGCCATGCCTATCTCTTCGGGACGGTTCAGCGCCGGCGCTGCTTTCGCTGCCCCCTGATGCGGCGCGAGGTCGAGGTGGAGTTCCTCGAGCGCTGGTTCCTCGGTGTCCGTCGCGCGGCGGTCCCGACCCGTTGCTCGGCCTTCGAAGTGCCCACGGCGATCGAATGCCGGCGGCGTTGTCCCGACCGCTCGTTCCGCAATCAATGGGCACCGGCGATGAACGTGGCCCCGACGACCCCGTGATCGTGCGTGCCACCCTCGCCGCGGTGGAGCTCGGACCAACCGGCCGTGGCGGCTCAGCGGATCCGGTGCTTCGCGACGAGGCGGTGGAAGGTCTTGCGGTCGACGCCGGCGGTCTTGGCCGCCGCGGAGATGTTGCCGTCGTGCCGGTCGAGCAGATCGCGGAGATAGTTGCCCTCGAGCACGGTGAGCCAGCGTTCGCGCGCTTCGGTCAGTGACAGGCCTTCCGTCGAGACCAGCCGGGAATCGACGCCACCCGCGGTGGCGGACGTGGCTGTCCGCAGGCTCTCCCGCGCGAGCACGTAGTCGGGCAGGTCCCGGCGCCGAACGACATCGCCGTCGGCCAGCGCGCACGCGCGCTCCACGATGTTCTGGAGCTCACGCACGTTACCGGGCCAGGCGTAGGCCTCGAGGGCGGCGAGGGTGTCGTCCTCGAAGCCGGTGATCCGGCCGTGGCCGTATTTCTTGAGGAAGGCGTGGGCGAGCAGGGTCACGTCGCCGGCGCGCTCGCGCAGCGGCGGGAGCGGCAGCGCGATGACGTTGACGCGGTAGTAGAGGTCCTCGCGGAATTGCCCGCGCGTCACGGCCTCGCGGAGGTCGCGGTTGGTGGCCGACACCACGCGCACGTCGACGTTGATCAACGAGGTCGCGCCCACCCGGCGGACCTGGCGTTCCTGGATCGTGCGCAGGAGCTTGGACTGGAGACCCAGCGCGATGTCGCCGATCTCGTCGAGGAAGAGCGTACCCCGGTGCGCCATCTCGATCAGCCCGGGCTTGGTCTTGATGGCGCCGGTGAAGGCGCCCTTCTCGTGGCCGAACAGCTCGGACTCGAGGAGCTGCTCGGGCAGCGAGGCGCAGTCGACCGGGATGAACGCCTGCGAGGCGCGCGGGCTGTTGGCGTGGACCGCGCGGGCGATCAGCTCCTTGCCAGTGCCCGATTCGCCGAGGACCAGGATGTTGGCCTCCGAGCGCGCGGCCTTCTTCACCAGCTCGAACACGCGCGTCATGGCCGGACTCCGGCCGATCACGTTCTCGAGCCCGAACGTGGCCTGCAGCTGCTGACGCAGGTTCCGGTTTTCGACCTGGAGCTGCCGGTGGCGGAGCGCGCGATCGACCGCGACCTGGAGCTGGTCGAGGGTGAAGGTCTTCGGCAAGTAGTCGAAGGCCCCTTCCTTCACGGCGGCCACGGCCGATTCAATGGTGGCGAACGCCGTGATCATGATCACGGGCAAGGACGGATCGAGGTCGTGGGCGCGGCGCAGCAGCTCCATGCCGTCGAGCCCGGGCATCTTGAGGTCGGTGAGCAGCAGGTCGGGCGCGTCCGATTCGAGGAGCGCGAGCGCGCGGTACGGATCGGTCGCGGTCAGGCAGCGATGGCCGGCGCGGCGCAGAATGCGCGCGCAGTTCTCCACCATGTCCGGCTCGTCGTCGACGATGAGGACAGTGGCGTCGCTCACGCCGTGACGGGAACGGCCGGCACGGGGGCCGGCGGGAACGTGAGCAGGCGCGATGCGCCGACGTGGCGAGCGAGCACGGTGAAGAACTCGAGCAACATGCGTTCGATTATACGGCCTCGTTCGGAGGCTTCGTGGGGTGCCCGGGCATCACTGTGGCGGGCGTACCCCAGTCGGGTGACCGCGATTGGTGGCGAAGGGCGTGAATTCGCGGGCGTTGGGTGTGGCCCCTCGGTTGCTCGATACGGACGGCATGATGGCGACGGTGAGCGGTCGGATGAACGACGACGCGTGGCTCGCGGAGGACGCGCTGTGCATCGACCTCATCCGTCGCGAGTTGTCGACGGCAAGCGTCGGCTACGAGATCCGTCTCTTCCGTGAGCTCTCCTCCACCGTCGAGGCGGTGCGCGTGCTGGCGGAATCGGGGGCGCGCGAGGGCACGGTCGTGCTGGCCGAGACGCAGCATGCCGGTCGCGGATTGTTCGGCCCGCCGTGGTTCCCGCCGGAGCGCGCCAACCTCTACGCGGCGGTGCTCTTCCGTCCGCGGATGCCCCGACATTCCGTGGGGGTGTTCGCGCTCATCGCCTCGCTGGCGCTCACCGATGCGATCACGACGGAGGGCCCGCGCGCCCACGTGCGCTGGCCGAACGAGGTGCTGGTCGATGGGCGCCGGCTCGGACGCACGCTGACCACCGTCGAGCCCGCGGCCGCGATCGCGGACTACGTGATCGTCGGCGTGGAGGTGAACCGCATTTCTGAACCACCTCGAGCGCTGGCTCGGCATCTATCGGGCCCGTGGCGCGGGCGCCATCCTTCGATCCTGGAACGACCTGGACGTGCTGCGGGGTCACGTCGTGGAGGTGCGCGCGGCAGACACGAGCCAGCGCGGACGCGTCGCTGGCGTGGATGACGAGGGTCGGCTCGTCCTGGAGGGCAGACGTGGCGCCGAGCGCGCGATCGCCACGGGCGAGATCGTGGCCGTCGACTGACGGAGGACTATCATGACAGAGCTCTTGATTCTGAGAGGGACGCCCGGTGGCAGTGTGCGGGCGCGGCTCCACGCGTTGCTGGCGTCGCGGGGGATCGAGCCCTCGCGGGTGAGCGTCGCGTTCGTGGATGAAAACGGGCCGAAGGGCGGCGCGGCCATCCGGTGCGCCGCCAACGTGACGCTGGCCCGGCATCCCGCGCTGCACGTGGAGTGCATCGACACGACGCCCCGGCGCGCGTTCGACGCCGTGCTCGAAAGCCTCGACCGTCGGTTGCAGCGCTTCGTGGGGCGCATGCGCGACCGCGCCCGTCGTCCCAAGAAATACTTCGCGGCCAAGCGCCTGCTGGCCGGCCCTCGCTGAAGGAGGACACCATGAAACGTATCCTCGTTCCCCTCGATCTCACGACCGAGCCCGATGCCGTCACGCGAGTGGTCGCCGATGCCGCCCGGGGCGCCGGCGCCACCGTCCGGCTGCTGTATGTGGCCCCGGTGCCCGACGCGGTCGTCGACGTCAACGGCCGCATCGTCGCCTACGCCGATCAGGAGGGCGCGCGCCTGGAGGCCGAGGCGCTCGACTACCTGCGAAGCGTCGAGATTGCGTTCGACGACGCGCCGGTGGAATCCATCGTGCGCTTCGGTGACCCGGCCGAGGAGATCCTCCGCGAGGCCGACGAGTTCGGCGCCGATCTCATCGCGCTCACCACGCCACGCGGCACCGGGTTCAAACGGTGCCTCCCCGGTGGAACCGCGTCGCGCGTCTGGCGTCATGCGAACGCGGCGGTCATGCTTCTCCAACCCCCGGCGCTCATCGCCGTGTGACTCCGGGGAGGCTCGGGACGGTCCTCCTGGGGGGCCTCTTCGGGCCCTCCTCCAATCGTCAGCTTTGAGCGTCGTTACGACTTTGCCGAAAGGGGAGGATTCAGGTGGCGCTCTCGTTGCGTTTCATCCACGTGGTCGCCGCCATCACCTGGGTCGGCGGCATGCTCTTCGTCGCGCTCGCTCGCACGCTTCCAGTGAAAGCTCGGCCTCGTCGTCGTCGCGCTCGGCCTGAGCGTGTTCCACGATTTCGTCCTCGGCCCCCGCGCCGGCGCACCCGGCGCCGATTCCAGGATTCGCGTCTGGGCCTCGTGGCTCGCGCGCCTCGACCTCCTCATCGTCCTGATCGTCGTCATCCTCGGCCTGGCCCTCAGAGGCTGAAGAGGCCCCGCTCCACGGATCGGCGCCCAGCGCGTTCGAGAATTTTCCAGGCTAGCCGGGTTGCCAGGCGCAGAGCGGGTCTTCGCCCAGGACGTCGCCGCTGGCCGCCCACGCACGCGCGCGGGAGCCGCCGCAGATCTGGTGGAACTCGCACGCGCCGCACCGACCCCCGAAGAACTGCGGAGTGCGGAGCGCGCGGAAGAGCGTCGATTCGCGATAGAACTCGAGCGGATCGTGCGTGCGGACGTTGCCGGCCGACAGTGGCAAGAACCCCGACGGTGTGACCTCGCCGTTAGCCGCGATGAACATGACGCCGTTGCCGTCGCGGATCCCGAAGCCGCGGGTCCGAGGACCCGCGTGAGCCTCGCCGTCGGAACGGTCCCCCTCGCGCGTCAGCTGGAGCATCACGCGACGATAATGCGGGGCCTCGGTCGTGCTCGTGAGGAACGGCCAGCGCCCCGCGTTCCGGGCGAGCCAGCGTAGGGTGCGCTCGCAGTCAGCCGCGGTCAGCGAGCGGAGCGCGCGACCGCGCCCGACGTTGATGAGGAAGAAGAGGCTCCACCGGTTCGCCCGCAGCCGGCCGACCAGCTTCGCCGTGTCCTCGAGGTGCGGTTCGGTCTCGGCGGAGACGAGCGTGTTGATCTGGAGCGGGATGCCGGCGCCGACGATCCGCTCGGCGGCGGCCAGGGTCCACCCGAAGCAACCGAGGACCCCGCGCACGCCGTCGTGATGGGCCGCGGACGATCCGTCGATACTCAGCGACATCGCGCTCACGCCGGCGTCTTTCAGCGCGTGCACCGCGTCGTGGGTGAGGCTCTGGGTGGCGCTCGGCGCCACCGACACGCCGAGGCCCCGGGCCACGCCGGCCTCGACGAGACGCACGAGGTCGGGGCGCTTGAGCGGATCGCCGCCGGTGAAGATGACGTGCGGCGCCGGCCCATCGGCGCGGGCCAGCGCCGCGAGCACGCTCTCGCACTGCTCGGTGGTGAGCTCGTCGCGCGCCCGCTCGCGGACGGCGTCCGCCCGGCAGTGGCGGCACGCCAGGTCGCAAGCCCGCGTCAGCTCCCAGTAGACGCGGAGCGGCGCGCGGTCGAACGTGAACGCGCTCACCGCAGTGCCGGCCTGGCCGTCCCGTCGGCGACCTGGGCCTCCGTCATTCGCATGAGGAAGACCGGGATCTCGGCCTGCCGCAGCACCGCCTCGGCGACGGAGCCGAACAGCAGGCGGCCCAGGCCGCTGCGGCCGTGGGTCGTCATGGCGATGAGGTCCGCGTCCGTTTCACGCGCGCAGTCGACGATCTCGTCGACGGGCTCGCCGTGCCGCACCTCGGTCCGGGCACGGATGCCCCGCGTCCTGAGGTTCTCGGCCAGCGGCGCCAGATACTCGCTCGCGTCCGCCGTGTTCTGCTCGACGTTGTCGAGAAGTGCCGAGCGCAACGTCTCGGTGATCTGCGGCGGGAGGATCCGGATCACGCGGAGCAGCACCACTTCCAGATCGAGCGGTCCGGCAATGTCGACGATGAAGCGCAACATCCATTCGGCCAGAGGTGAGCCATCCAGCGGAACGACCACACGCTTGTACATGAGCGGCCCCCTCTCCGCGTCGCGCGCGGTGACGATGTCGCACGCTCAGTGCACACGCATTGCCAGATCCCCGACGCCAATGAAGCGGCGTGCTTGGTGCACGATCGGCCGTTCAACGGTGGGGTGGCGTCTCCCCGTTGGGTCAGCGCGGCCTCATCTCGAACCGCATCGACATCGCAAGCCCGCGAATTCGGCGAGCGTGATGGTGGCACTGGCCTTGCTCCGTGCTGAGCGAGCGCTTCGTGTCGTGAATGATCGTTTCGAGCCGTCGCGGGTCACGCGCGTCGGCGGGAGATCGCTCGATGAAATCCAACGTCAAATGCGGGGCCGCTCTCGTCGGCACGATGCTGCTGCTCAGCACCGTGCCGGTGCTCCTCAGCGGAGCACCGCTCGCGGGGCAGGAGCGCGATCCGCGTGCCAGCCGCGGAGAGCAGGTGTTCGTCTCGCAGGGTTGTTACGGCTGCCATCTGATCAGCAAGTTCGGCACCCCGATCGGGCCCGAGCTGTCGCGGGTCGGCGCCAAGTATCCGGCGTCGTATCTGCGGCAGTGGCTGCGCGATCCCGAGAGCGTGCGGCCCACCGCGCACATGCCGAAGCTCGAGCTGAGCCCCGAGGAGATCGACTCGCTCGCGGCGTACCTGGCCTCGCTCAAGTAGGAGGGGAACCCATGGAGGAGAAGATTTTCCGCCGCATTCTGGTACCGACGGATTTCTCCCGGCAGTCGGAGCGGGCGTGGGCGACGGCCCGGCGCTTGGCGCGCGCGGTCGGCGCCGACGTCGTGCTGCTCCACGTCTTCGTCGAGGCACCGCTCTACTCGGAGATTCCGCTCTCCGGAGAGCGGATCCACGAGGCGTACGCGGCGGCGCGCACGTGGGCCGCGGACCAGCTCGAGCAGTGGGCGGCGACGGCGCGGGCCGAGGGCGTCGGCGTGAAGACGCTTCTGCGGACCGGCATTCCGCACGACGAGATCGTGAGGATCGCACGTGACGAGGGCGCCGACCTCATCGCGATCGGCACGCACGGGCGTGGCGGCCTCAATCGCCTGATGCTCGGCAGCGTGTGCGACCGCGTGATCCGACTGTCGTCCTGTCCGGTGCTGGCTGTCCGCGAGCCCGACGCCAACTGAGCGCGGCCCCCATTCGGTCAATTCGCTCGTGCTACACTCGCCGCCGCGCGACGGATCGCGCACGGGAGATCCCTTCGATGACTCGAGCGAGACGGTGTTTGATGGTTGCCGCGTGCGGGCTCGTGGTGATCGCGTTCGCCGCAGCGGTGCCTGCGCAGCAACCGCCGACCCAGCCCTTCGCCCCCGAGTGGGGGATGCTCGCCGGCTGGGACGTGTTCACCAAGAAGAGCTGCGGCCAGTGCCACAGCGTGCGCGGCGTCGGCGGCAAGGTCGGTCCCGACCTCGCCCGCGTCCAGAGCGGCAGCGGTTTCTACCAGCTCGGCGCCGCCATGTGGAACCACCTGCCGCGCATGGGCGAGCGCATGCGCGAGCAGCGGATCGATCGGCCGGCGCTCACCGCCGCCGACGTCTCGAACCTCCTGGCGTTTCTCTTCACCGCCGCCTACCGCGACGAGAGCGGCAATCCGAAGGTCGGGGAGCAGCTGTTCACGTCGAAGGGCTGCGTGCAATGTCACACGGTCGGCGGGAAGGGCGGCAGCGTCGGCCCCGCGCTGGAGGCGCTCAAGGGCGCAAATTCGCCGGTGCTGGTCGCCGCCGCGATGTGGAATCACGGACCGGGCATGGCCGAGGCCATGAAGGTCAAGGGCGTCGAGCGGCCGACGTTCAAGGACCGCGAGCTGGTCGACGTCATCGCGTACGTCGTCTCGGTCGCGCGCGACGCCGCCGCGCCGACGGCGCAGGTCGTCCCGGGGACGCCGGAGCGCGGCGAGAAGCTCTTCGTGGAGAAGAGCTGCGGGAGCTGCCACGCGGTCGGAGGACGGGGCGGCAAGGTCGGGCCCGCCCTCGGTGGACGCGCGCACCACGTGAGCCTCACGGACTTCGCCGGGCTCATGTGGAACCACGGACCCGCCATGTGGACCAAGATGAAGCAGCGCGGGATTCAGGTGCCGCAGCTCACCGGACAGGACATGGCGGACGTCGTGGCCTACCTCTACGCGTCCCACTATTTCGACGGGATGAGCGGTCAGGCCGCGCGCGGCCAGCAGCTCGTGCAGGGCAAGGGATGCGTCACGTGTCACTCGGTCCGGGGCAAGGGTGGGGCGGTCGCGGCGGACTTCGCGACCTCCACCGTCGTGGGCTCGCCGTCCGCCGTCATCGCGGCGATGTGGAACCACGGCGCCCGCATGGAAGGCCAGGCGCAGAAGCAAGAGACCTCGCTGCCCGCCCTCACCGGTCAAGAGCTCACCGACATCACCGCGTACCTGGGCTCGCTCACCCCAACCCGGGCGCCCCAGAAGAAGGCCAAGTAGCGTGCCGACCTCTGGCACATGAAGGGCGTGCGCACGGGCCACGCGTTCGCGCCGGGCGTGCTCAAGCTGGTGTTCGAGTAACCGTCGCTTCGTCACGAGGATCACCGGGAGACTCTGTCCTCCCGGCGATCTCCGTTCGGGTGTGAGGCGTTCGGCTCATTGCCACCCCGAGGGCCGAGCGAGTAGGATGCTCCTCGGTCGCGGGTGGGGGCTCACGGCCGGCAGGGGAGGGACGGATGACGGAAGCCATACGCGGCGGCGTGGTAGCCGGCGCGCTCCTGTTCGCCGTGGCGCTGGCCTGGTCGGGTTCGGCGTGGGCACAGGTCTCGACTCCGTCCCAGGATCCCCTCGCCGGCTCACGCGTCTTCGGTGCGAAGGGCTGCGCCAAGTGCCACGCCGTGAACGGGATCGGAGGCCGGATCGGTCCCGACCTCGGACGCATCGCCCGCCCGCGATCGTTCTACGACCTCGCCACGGCCATGTGGAACCACCTCCCGCGCATGGCCGACCGCATGCAGCAGCTCGGCATCGCGCGTCCCCACCTCGAGGTGCAGGAAGCGGCCGACCTGATCGGGTTTCTCTACACGCTGAACTACTTCGACGCTCCGGGCAACGCGGCCGCCGGGCGGCGAGCCTTCACCGAGAAACGCTGCATCGTTTGTCACCAGGTCGACGGCGTCGGCGGCGTGGTGGGACCCAACCTCGATTTCCTGCGTCCGTTCCGCTCGCCGATCTACGTCGCCGCGGCGATGTGGAACCACGGCCCCCAGATGACGGACGCGATGGCCGCCCGCGGCGTCCAGCGGCCCTCCTTCACGGGCACTGAGCTGCGCGATCTCATCGCGTTCGTGGCGCCGGGCACCGGCGGGCCGACGGAAGGACCGATCTACATACTTCCGGGCCGCGCCGACAACGGCCGCCGGCTGTTCGCCGAGAAGCGCTGCGCCGAGTGCCACAGCGTCGGCGGCCAGGGCGGGAAGGTCGGCCCCGACCTGGCCGATCGGGCCGTGCGAAGGAGCCCCATCGATTTCGCCGCGGAGATGTGGAACAAAGCGCCGAAGATGCTCGCGGCAATGAAGCCACGGGGCATCACTGTGCCGCAGCTCCGTCCCGAGGAGATGGCCGACATCATCGGCTACCTGCACTCGGTGCGGTACTTCGCCGAGCCCGGCAACATCCAGCGCGGCTGGACGGTGGCCACCTACAAGGGCTGCTTGACCTGCCACGCGCTCGCCGGCGAGCGCGGCAAGCCGGCGTCCGACCTCACGCGGGTGCGCCTCACCACGCCCGCGGCCGTCGTCGCCGCGCTCTGGAACCACGCCGTGGTGACCGCGCCGGTGCCGGGCGGCGGCAAGCTCGCGTGGCCCGAGTTTCGAGAGGAAGAGATGGCCGACCTGGCGGCGCTGCTTGCGTCCTTCGGCCGGGCCCGATGACGGCGCCACTCGTAATCATCATAGTCACCGTCGTCGGCGTGCTCGGGCTCTGGACGGCGCCGGCCTACGCCCAGCCGGCGGGCGCCGACAACTGCGCGACCTGCCACCTCGCCATCGGCGACGCGCGCCTCGAGAAGCCGGTGAAGGACTACGCTCACGACGTCCACAAGGCGAAGGGCTTCGGCTGCGTGGCCTGCCACGGCGGCAACGAGAAGGAAGCGGGCATGGAAGCGATGGATCCCGGAAAGGGTTACATCGGCAAGCCCGGGCGCAAGCAGGTGGTCCAGGTGTGCGCGCGCTGCCATTCGGACGCCACGTTCATGAAGCGCTACAACCCGTCGCTGCTGGTCGACCAGGCGACCGAGTACGCGACGTCGGTCCACGGCCGCAAGCTGCGCGAGGAGGACGATCCCAAGGTCGCGACGTGCGTGAGCTGTCACCCGGCCCACTCGATCCGCCCGCCGTCCGATCCCACGTCGAGCGTGTACCCGCTGCGCGTGGCCGAGACGTGCGGCGCGTGTCACGGCGACGCCAAGTACATGGAGGGCCGGCGCCTCCCGACGGACCAGCTCGCGAAGTACAAGGAGAGCGTCCACGGCAAGGCAATGATCGTGAAGGGCGATCTCTCTGCGCCGACCTGCAACGACTGCCACGGCAACCACGGCGCGGCACCGCCAGGCGTGTCGTGGGTGGGCAACGTGTGCGGCCAGTGCCACACCGTGATGGCCGATCTCTTCGGCAAGAGCGTCCACGCCAAGGCGTTCGTCGACATGGGCACGCCGGGCTGCGCGACGTGCCACGACAACCACGCGATCCGCGAGACCGGCGACCGCATGCTCGGGCTCGGCAGCGACGCCGTCTGCACGACCTGCCATGGCGCCACCGACAAGGGCGGCCAGACGGCCGTCGAGATGCGCGCGCTCATCGACGGCCTGGCCGGGCGCCATCGCGCGGCCCGCGAGCTGCTCGACCGGGCGGAGCACGCGGGCATGGAAGTGACCCAGGCGAAGTTCGACCTCAATAGCGCCCGGGATTCGCTGGTCAAGGCGCGCGCGGCCGTGCATGCCTTCACCGTCGACGCGGTCAAGGCCGAAACGACCGCCGGCGTCGCGGTTGCCGACAAGGCGCACGCTCGGGGCGTGCGCGCCCTCGGCGAGCTGGTCTTTCGGCGCAAGGGGCTCGGTATCTCGCTCGTGATCATCCTCGCCGTCATCGCCGGGCTCCTGCTGAAGATCCGCCAGGTCGATCGGCGCGGGCGCGCGATCGAGCGTGGCAGTGCGAGGTGAGCCGCGCTCGGCGGCGAGCCGAGCCCTTCAATGATCGAAATTAGGAGGGAGATGTGGCGTACGCAATAGACGATCCGTCACGACGGCGATTCGTGAACTGGTTTCTCGGCACGAGCGCCGGTGCCTTCCTGCTGGCCGTGCTCTATCCGGTCAGCCGCTACCTCGTGCCGCCCCCGTCAGGCGAATCCGCCGCGGGCACGGTGACGCTCGCCATCAAGCCCGAGGACGTCAAGCCGAACACTGGACAGATCTTCAAGTTCGGCAGCCGCCCGGGGATCCTCGTGCGGACGGCGGCCGGTGAGCTGCGGGCCTTTTCGGCCGTCTGCACCCATCTCAACTGCACCGTGCAATACCGGCCGGACTTCGGTCAGATCTGGTGCGCCTGCCACAACGGCCACTTCGATCTCAACGGCAAGAACGTGGAGGGGCCGCCGCCGCGGCCGCTCGAGGCCTTCGCCGTCAATGCGCGCGGTAATCAGATCGTGGTGAGCAAGGGCGCCTAGAGGATGGAACCGGTGGAGACCCACGGCGCGGTCTGGCGGTGGCTCGATCGCCGCATCGGGCTCGCCGACCTCGAGTATCTCGCCCGTAAGAAGCAGGTGCCGCTCCACCGGCACACGATCTGGTACTACTTCGGAGGCATGACGCTGTTCCTCTTCGCGATCCAGGTCGCGACCGGGATCCTGCTGCTCTTCTACTACCGGCCGAGCGCCGAGGAGGCCTACGAGTCCGTCCAGTTCCTGATGGCGGAGGTCGAGTTCGGATGGCTGATCCGCTCGATCCACGCGTGGGCCGCGAACATGATGATCTTCACGCTGTTCGTGCACATGTTCAGCGTGCTGCTGCTCGGGGTCTACCGGCCGCCGCGCGAGATCACGTGGTTCTCGGGGGTCGCGCTGATGGGGCTCGCCATGGGCTTCGGATTCACGGGCTATCTCCTGCCGTGGAACGAGCTGGCGTACTTCGCGACCAAGGTCGGCACCGAGATCACCGGGGCCGTGCCGCTCGTGGGGTCGTTTCTTCGCCGGCTCCTGCGCGGTGGGGACGAGGTGACGGGCGCGACGCTCACACGCTTCTACGGCATCCACGTCGCGGTCCTGCCCCTGCTCACGGCCGCGCTCGTCGGCCTGCACCTCTTCCTTGTGCAGAAGCACGGCATGAGCGTGCCGCCCAGCGTCGAGCGGGGTGGCGGCCCGCTGCGGACGATGCCGTTCGTGCCGAACTTCCTGCTGCGCGACATGGTGGGCTGGCTGGCGGCGCTCGCCGGGCTCGCCGCCCTCGCGGCGTTCTTGCCCGCCGAGCTCGGCCGGAAGGCCGATCCGTTCGTGTCCGCGCCGATCGGGATCAAGCCGGAGTGGTACTTCATGTTCATGTTCCAGACGCTCAAGTACCTGCCGGCGCGCATCCTCGGCATCGACGGCGAGGTGGTGGGCGTCCTCGGCTTCGGCCTCGGCGGGCTCTTCCTGCTGCTGATCCCCGTGCTCGACCGGCGGACGGCGCGTGGGGAGCCGAGCCGGCTCTTCTTCTGGATCGGCATCGCGCTCATCGTCTACATGCTCGTGCTGACCTATCTCGGCTACACGGCGAGCACGACGAAATGAGGCATCGTGGCCGCGGCGTGCTCGCTGCGCTCGGCCTCGCGGTTGCCGTGCTCTCCGTCGCGGGCGTGGCGAGGGGAGAGCCGCCCGGCGACGCCGCGCGCGGGCGCGAGACCTTCACCGCCAAGGAGTGCGCGCGCTGCCACGTCCCGCGCGCCCAGTCCGGCGTCGGCCCCGCGCTGGAGCAGCTCCGCCGGCCGCAGGGCGCCTTCGCGCTCGCGGGTCGCCTCTGGAATCATGCGCCGGGCATGTTCACGGTGCTGAAGATCGAGAACCTCCAGTGGCCACAGATCAGTGCCGGCGAGATGGCGGACCTCATGACCTACCTCGAGGCTGACCCCGCGCGCGATCCGGCGCCCGATCTCTCCAAGGGCCAGCTCATGCTGCTGCGCAAGGGCTGTCTCAAGTGCCACAGCCTGCGCGGAGAGGGTGGCCGGCTCGCGCCCGATCTCTCCGCGCAGCGCGCGTCTTACGAATCGGCGGTGGCCTGGGCGGCGCGGATGTGGCAGCATACGCCCGCGATGGCGGCCAAGGCCATGGAGGTCGGCGTGCTCTACCCGCGCTTTGCCGAGGACGAGATGCTGAACCTCGTGGCATTCCTGAGGAGCAGCGCCAAGTGAACCCGCACACACCTCACGGGAGGACCCTCATCGTGCGATCCCTGGGTTTCTGCACGCTCCTGCTGGTCGCCGGCCTCGTCGCCGGGCTGCTCGCGCCGTCCGACGGCCCCGCTCAGCCCAAGACGCCTGACCCGTTCGCCTTCCCGCAGGGCAAGGACAGCCCCGGCAAGGTGACGTTCGACCACGCCAAGCACCGGGAGGCCGGCGTCGACAAGTGCACCGCCTGCCACATCAAGGCCTTCAAGTTCAAGAAGGGAGAGACCGGGCCCCTCACGATGGCGAAGATGAAGGCCGGCGAGCAGTGCGGCGTCTGCCACAACGGCAAGACGCAGGTCGGCACCAAGGTCGTCTTCACCACCGACGACAAGGCGAACTGCGAGAGGTGCCACAAGAAGTAGCGCTTCGGCACTGCTCGAGGTCGCGCGCCGGAAAGTCGAGGCGGTCGGCGCCAGGAAATAGCTCAAACGGCCCATTGCGCCGCTCGGGCTGCTGGCCTATCTTTTGGGCGACTTTTCGAGGCCAGCTCGTGCCGCTATCGAGGGGAGGCACCGCGTGAGTCGACGTCACCGTCGATGGGTGGGTGTAGGCGGTATCGGGTTGGTCGTCCTGGCCTTCGTCTTCGTTGGGTGCTTCGGGCCGTCCAAAACCGCAGAGAGTCCGGCCCGCGCGGGGGCGCCCGCCGCCCAGACCCAGGCCGCGCCGTCCGGTGGCGAGTACGTCGGCGCCGAGACGTGCAAGGGCTGCCACGAGGAGGCCTTCAACCGGTTCTCCCACACCAAGATGGGACGCCTCTTCCTCAAGCAGCCGCGCAACAGCGTCGAGCGGCTCGCCTGCGAGACCTGCCACGGCCCGGGCAAGGACCACGTCGACCAGGGCGGGGGCGGGCCGGGCAAGGATCCCAAGCTCATCACGTTCGCCAAGAACGATCGCACCCCGGTCGATCAGCGCAACCAGGTCTGCCTCACCTGCCACACGAAGGGGGCCCGCGTGTTCTGGCAGGGCAGCCCTCACGAGGCGCGCGACGTCGCGTGCACCAACTGCCACACCGTCATGGCCGATCACTCGCCCAAGGCCCAGCTCGCCAAGGCGTCGGTGATCGAGACCTGCGGCACGTGCCACCTCGAGCGGCGCGCGCAGCAGATGCGCTCCTCCCACATGCCGCTGCGCGAGGGCAAGATGACGTGCACCTCGTGTCATAACCCGCACGGCACGGTCACGCCCGCGCTGCTCAAGGAGAACTCGCTCAACGACAACTGCTACGCCTGCCACACCGAGAAGCGCGGCCCCTTCCTGTGGGACCACGCGCCGGTGATCGAGAGCTGCGCGAACTGTCACGATCCGCACGGCTCCAACCACGAGAAGATGCTCAAGGTCGCCAAGCCCCGGCTCTGCCAGCAGTGTCACATCGAGACCCGGCACCCGACCAATCCCTACGGGCGGGACACGGCGTCGCAGAAGTTCGTCCTCGGGAAGGCTTGCTCGAGCTGTCACGTGAACATCCACGGCTCGAACCATCCCTCCGGCTTCGCCTTCACGCGATAGGAGGGCAGCATGCAACGCGCGCGAACGTTCGGAGCGGTCGTCGTAGCGCTGGCGGTGCTGGCGGTCGCCAGGCCTGCGGCGGCGCAGTTCACGCTCGGCGGGATGAACGTCGAGGGTGAGGTCGAGGCCGGGCTCCGCCTCTTGCCGGACCGACCCTCCGGGGCCGACCGAGGCAAGTTCGAGGAATACCGCGACTTCACCCAAGGGCCCTTTCTCCAGGGCCTGCAACTGCGGATCTTCCGGCCCGACGAGAGCTACTCCGCCTCGTTCGCCGGCGCCAAGTGGGGCCAGCAGGACCAGGAATTCGCGCTCCGTGCGGAACGGCTCGGCCTCTGGGAATTCGGGTTCGACTGGGACCAGACGCCGCACCTCTTCTCGACCTCGGCCCGGATGCTGGCCACGCAGACCGCCCCCAACATGTTCACGCTGCCGACGCCGCGGCCGGCGCTGTCGGTCTACAACGGAGGGCGGCGGCTCGACGACGTCGGGGTGCGCTGGGACACGGGGCGGCTCTCGTTCGTGCTGACCCCCACGCCCGACCTCGAGCTGCGCGCCGAGTACACGCGGATCAAGAAGGACGGCGAGCGGCCGTTCGGCATGGCGTTCAGCAGCCCCGGCGGCAACTTCATGGAGATCCTCGAGCCGATCGACCAGACCGTCCACGACTTCCGGCTCAAGCTGAGCTTCGTCCGCGAGAACTGGCAGATCCAGGCGGGCTACACCTTCTCGGCGTTCCAGAACGCGTTCAGCAGTGTCCGCGCCGACAACCCGTGTCTCGGCTTGACGGCCGCCATCACCGCCGCCTCGCCGGGCTGCGGGGCCGACGCCACCGGCGCTCAGCCCAGCGGACTGACGTCGCTGCCGCCGAGTAACCAGGCGCACTCGATCAACATCGCCGGCGGGATCAACCTGCCCTACCGCACCCGCATCACCGGGAACTTCGGCTACAGCCTGCGGCTGCAGGACGAGCCGTTCCTCGCGCACACCGTCAACGCCGCGCTCGCGGGCTCGCCGGTCCTGGTCCTGCCCCAGCGCAGCCTCAACGGAGTCGTGGGCACGGCGCTGGTCAACCTCAACGCGACCAGCCGGCCGATCCAGCCGCTGACGCTGAC
>DATHGT010000224.1:0-3120 GCA_035317605.1 Candidatus Acidiferrum sp.
CGGTCTTCGAGCGCGCGCCGTCGTCGATCCCCGGCGATCTCCACGATTCGATCTCGCTGCTGTGGCGGCTCGCCCTCTGTGGCATCGACGTGAGCGATCGGTGGCCGCCGTTCGCCGACATCGCCAGCGAGCGGCTCGCCCGTCCCGGCTTGCTCGCGTTCCACGTCGCGCACCTGGCGATGGCGCTGGCCGGGGGCGGGGAGTGGACGGCCGCTGAGCGCCAGGCCTCGCTCCTGCGCGAGCGCGTTCACAAGGACCGTAGCGGAATGATCGGCGGGACCGTGCTCCCGCTCGTCGAGGGCATCCACGCGTTCGGCCGCGGCGACTATCGCCGCGCGGCCGATCTCGTCGAGCCCGTCCGCGGGCGCTTCATCGCGCTCGGCGGCAGCCGCGCCCAGCGCGACGTGTTCGAGGACACGCTCCTCGAAGCCTGCTTCCGCGCCGGCGACACGGACCGCGCCGAGCGTCTCCTCACCGAGCGCGTGGCCCGCCGCCCCGACTACCAGTGGGTCACGCGGAAATAGCGGTTGTCAGAGCGCCTTGCGCGCTTCTTCGATCCAGCCGGTGGCGCCCATGTGCTCGAAGAGCGCGAGCGCTTGCTCGATTTTGGCCCGGCCGGCCCCCGCATCCTCGCCGAGGAGAAAACGGCCGTGGGCGAGAAGCGTCATGGCCACCTCGGGCCTCGACTGGATCGCTTCGAGGATCTCGAGGCTGGTCCGGAAGGCGGCGTCCGCCTCCGCGCGACGGCCCAGAGCGGCCAGAGCCTTTCCGAGCACGCGATGCGCCGCGCCCTGCTCGAGCCGAAAGCTCCCTCGTTCGGAAAGCGCGAGGGACTCGCGTGCCGCCTCGACCGCCCGCGCCGGCTCCCCCTGAGCGTTGCGAAGCTGGGCGAGCGCGATGAGAACGAACGACATCGGGTACGCGGTTCCGAGCCGCGCTTGGCCCTCCCTCGCTGCCCGCTCCAGCACTCGCTCGGCCTCGGCGAGACGCCCGAGCTCGAGATGAGCGATCCCGAGCCAGGCGGACCCGAACAGGGCCGCCGTCCATTCCCCGATCTCGAACGCCACCGGGAGATTCTCCTCCGCGGCCCGCGCGACCTCCGTCCAGAGTCCCTTGTAAAAATACGGCTCGGCCTCCATGGCGCGCCACGCGCGCAACCGCGCGTCATCCAGCGCCTCGCCGATCTCGCGCGCGTGCGCCGCGTACTGGAGCGCGTCGTCGAACCGACCCGCCCGCGCGGAATAGCAGCGTGCTCCCACCACCGAGTTGAACGCCTGGTCGTAACGGGCTCCGGCGATCCCATAGATGTCGATCGCCCGCCGGGTATGATCGAGCGCGTCCTCGAACCGACCGACGTTGCCGAGGTGGGCGCCGTACCGCGAATGGGCGAAGGCGAGTGCCGGCGCGTCGGCGAGCGCTTCGGCTCGCGAGATCGTCTGCTTCAAGAGACTCACGTCGGTCAGAATGAATCCCTTGTTTGCGTCGAGGAGGAGGCCGAGCGCCTCCTCGCCGCTCTCCGTCGCGGTCTCGATCGCCACGTCGATCTGTCGGAGCCCTTCCTTCCGCCGCGCCTCGTCGAGCATCCAGCCGGGGAGGGACACCAGCCCCAGGATGACGTCGATGTGGACACGGCTCCGCTCTGGCGTTCGCGGCAGCCGTTCGAACAGCTCCACCGCCTGCCAGAAGAGCTTGATGGCCTCTGGTCGGGCGTAGAGCCTCCGGGCACGGTCCGCGGCCAGCACGGTGTGCGCGAGCGCCTTCTCCCAATCCTCGGCCACCAACCAGTGATGGGCCAGCACCGCCGACTGCTCGTCTCCGGCTGCCCGGTCATGCTCGAGGTGCTCTGCCAGCCGCCGGTGCAAGCCCCGTCGTTGCTCGAGGAGGATGCCTGCGTAGGCTGCCTCCTGGGTGAGCGCGTGTTTGAAGAGGTACTCGGGCTCGGGTAAGCGGCGCTGCTCCCGGACGAGCTCCGCGCGCATGAGCTCGGCGAGCGCGCGGTCGAGGTCGACGTCGGTGTCAGCCAGCGCTCGGAGCGCGCCTTGCGTGAAGGAGCGGCCTATCACCGACGCGCGCTGGAGAGCGGCCTTGGCCGCTTCCGGCAGCCGATCGATGCGGGCGGCGATGACGCCCCGAAGCGTGGCGGGAAGACTGATTTCCTCCGCACCCACCGCAGCGACCCAGCGGTCGCCGTCACGGCGCAGGGCCTGCCGCTCGATCATGGTGCGGATGATTTCTTCCAGAAAGAACGGATTACCCTCGGAGCGCTCCAACATCCGCTGGCGCAAGGGCTCGGAGAGATCGGAGACGTGGAGCAGGTTCTCGGCCAGCGTCGCCGACGCCTCGGGCGCTAGCGGTCTCAACGGGAGCTCGGTGAGGCGGTGGGGGAAGTTCCGCTGGACGTGAAAACGGAAGCTCCACGATCCGCCGTCGACATCGGGCCGGGACGTCACCAGGATCATGAGCGGCAGGAAGTCGGTCAGCTCGGTGAGCACCGTGAGCGTGTCGATGGAGGCGGTGTCGGCCCAGTGGATGTCCTCCACGGCGAGAACGATGGGCCCGCGGGCCAGCATGCCTTCGAGCAAGGCTCGCAGACCGACCACGATCTGCGCCTGGAGCTGCCGAGGATCGAGGCTCGTGTTTCCGCGTTGGCCCGGCTCCAACTCGGTCCCGAGCAGGTGAGTGACGGCTGCCCGCACGTGATCGTATCGGTCCGGCGCGAGAGATCGGATCGCCGCGCGGACTTTGGTACGGGCCATGGCCGTGGTTTCTGCGCCCGTGAGGCGCAGCGCCGTTCGCAGCACCTCGATCAATGGGGCGTAACTGGTGCTTTCGGTATAGGCGTGGCAGCGCCCTTCGAGCCAGCGGATGCCCTCGGGCAGGTTCTCGCGGCGCTCGATCTTGAGCCGCGACTTGCCGAGCCCGGCCTCACCGACGATGGAGACCACCTGGCCGCGGCCCCGATCGAGATTCTCGACGCACCGCCGCAGCTGCTCCACTTCGGCGTCGCGCCCCACCACCGGCGAGGACAGACCAGCGATGCCGCGCCCGCCGGCGTCGAGTGGGCGCAGCCCGCGGACCTCATACGCCACGATGACGCCGGGGAACCCCTTGAGACGAAGC
>DATHGT010000225.1:0-2210 GCA_035317605.1 Candidatus Acidiferrum sp.
AGGGTGGTACGTCACGGACTACCCGTCGGAGTCTCGAAAGAAGGCCTTGGCGTCCGAGAAGAGCGGCGGCTCCGCAAGCAAAGACAGCGCTCCCGCGGAGAAGCCGGCCCCCGAGAAAACCGAGAAGTCCCCCGCACCCGCGAGCGGCTCCGCACCTACGAGCCCGTCCTCCGCGACGCCCGCGAAGTCGACGACCGACTGAGGCGGACCGGTGCCCCGCGCCGCGCACGCAGTCGCGCGGCCGCACTGCCCTCGCGCACCGCGACTTCCAGCCGTCCGTGCGAGCCCGCGAGGGCGCCGGCGCCGCCCGTCGGCAGTTCGCCATAGGTCCGCACGACCGGCATCTGGCAGCCAGCGACTTGGACGGTCAGAGCGCCGGCGCCCCTCGAGAACCGCTCCACGGTCTTGGCGTCGATCGACGTGACGAGGTTGCCGAATCGATCGACGTGGATGACCCGACCCTCCACGCCGCCGCCCACCTCACGAGCGGCGATCGCCGCGAGGCGAACGAGATCGGTGACCGGCGGTCCGAAGCGGGCCGCAGCGATGCCGAGGGTCAGGTGAGCCGCGGCGGGAGCGAAGACGTCGCGGCCATGGAACGTGGCGCTGACCGAAGGTCGCCGGAATGCCGTCGAGCGCAGCTCGAACGCTCGCCAGCCGGAGCGGGCCAGGATCGGCGTGAAGATACCGTTGTCGGGGCCGACGAAAAACTGTCCCGACGCCTCGACCACGAGGCCGCGCCGGCGCGTGCCCACGCCGGGGTCGACCACGGCCACGTGAATCGTCCCCTCGGCGCACACCGCCAGCATCGCGTGCACCGCCAGCGCCCCCTCGATCACGTCGTGGGCGGCGATCTCGTGGCTGACGTCGATGAAGCGCACGGCCGGGTTCAGGCCCAGGATGACCGCCTTCATCTCGGCCACGTACGGGTCGCGGGCCCCGAAATCCGTGGTCAGCGTGATGACGGCGGCCACGTCAACGATCGCGGTCGACGACGAAGTCCGCGATCAGGGCGAGCGTCTCGCGCTCGTCGGAGGGAGGAAACGGCTCCAGCTCGTGCTTGGCGGCCTGCGCGTATTCCGCCGCGCGGAGGCGCGCGTACTCCACGCCGTCGTGGGCAATCACGAGCCGCCGGATCTCTTCCAGCTCGCCCGCGGCCAGCGCGCGCCGGCGCAGCAGCGCGCGGATTTCCTCGGCCTCGGCCGGCGCCGCGCGCTCGAGCATCGCGATGAGCGGAAGCGTTCGCTTGCCTTCCCTGAGGTCGCTGCCGATCGCCTTGCCGAGACGATCCTGATCCGCGCTGAAGTCGAGCGCGTCGTCGGAGATCTGAAACGCCACGCCGAGGGCCAGGCCGTAGCGGGTCAGCGCCTCGACCATCGGCGGCGCGATACCCCCCAGGAGCGCGCCGATCCGGCAGCACGCCGAGATGAACGAGGCCGTCTTCTGGGTGATGATCCTCAAGTAGTCGACCTCGGTCGTCACCCCGCTCCGCTTGCGCTCGAGCTGGAAAACCTCGGCCTCGGTCATGGAGACGGTGGCACGGGCGAGCGTTTCCATGACACCCCGGTCGTTGTCGCGGACGAGCATCGCGAACGACTTCGAATAGAGGTGATCGCCCACCAGCACGGAAGCGTCGTCGCCCCAGCGCGCGTTCGCCGACGGCCGCCCGCGACGCAGGGGCGCCTCGTCGACCACGTCGTCGTGGATGAGCGTGGCGGTGTGGAGCAGCTCGACCACGCAGCCGAGCCGCACCGATCGGGGGCCGCGGTACCCGGACACGCGCGAGGCCAGCAGCAACAGCATCGGGCGCAACCGCTTGCCGCCGGCGCCCGCGATGTATTCGCCCATCTCCTGGATCAGCCCGACCGGTGAATCGAGCTGTCGCCCGATCTCCGCCTCGACGGCCTGGAGTTCCTCGCCGACGAGGGCGGAAACGCGTTCCTTCAGCAAGCGTTCGAGGGTGGGGGTCGGCACCGGACGGCTTACTTCTGGACGACCCGGTCCTTGACCTGGATCTGCGAGCCCGGCGTGACGGCCTGGATCTCCGCCACCGAGAACTTGTCGCGCAGCTCGACGACGCGGGCGGTCCCAACCTCCTCGTCCAGCTCGCCGAGCAGCTCACCGGTCACGGGATGCACGATTTGGATCCGATCGCGACGCAGGCTGACCAGCGAGCCGACCTTGAGCCCGTCGGTCGCGTTCAGATCGAC
>DATHGT010000226.1:0-22666 GCA_035317605.1 Candidatus Acidiferrum sp.
GCGAGTCCCCTTCGATCTCGTGGTGACCGCCGAGCGGGTCCGAGACTACAAGCCGTCGTCGAGCCACTTTCGCTACTTCTCGCGGGTCTCCGGCGTGAAGGACGGGGAGTGGATTCACATCGCCAACAGCTGGTATCACGACATCACCCCGGCGCGAGCGCTGAACATCCCGCGCGTGTGGCTCGACCGGGACGACACCGGACAGGACCCGGCCGACGCGTCCGTCCGCGTCCGTTCGGCCGGTGAGGTCCGGCCGGCGATCGCCAGCTTGACGTCCCGTCGGAGCTCGTGAGTGTGTCGAATCGATTCACGGTGAACGGCCGATGACGCGCGCGGCGGTCCTCGAGGCGCCGCGACGGCTGGCCCTGGCCGAGCGCGAGATGGCGAGGCCGCGGCGGGGCGAGGCGCGGGTGAGGATCGCGGCGACCGCGGTCTGTCACACCGATCTCGAGATCTACACCGGGCGGCATCCCAACGTGCGCTATCCCGTGATCATGGGGCACGAGGCGTCGGGCGTCGTCGAGGACGTCGGCCCGGACGTGACCACCGTGAAGCCGGGACAGCGCGTGGTCATCAATCCGATCATCGCGTGCGGGACTTGCGACTGCTGCGAGAGGGGACAGGGGAACCTGTGCCGGCGGGCCGGGCTCATGGGGCGGGAGCTGCCGGGATCGATCGCCGAGCACGTGGTGCTCGCCGAGCACTATCTGCATCCGTTTCCTGACAGTCTCTCGCCGGTGACCGCGACGCTGATCGAGACGCTGGCCACCGTGCGTCACGCCCAGGAGCGCGCCCACGTCGGGGCCGGCGATTCGGTGGTCGTGCTGGGCCAGGGCGCCGCCGGGCTCCTGCACACCCAGCTCGCGCGGCTCTCGGGGGCGGCGCCGGTGATCGCGGTGTCGCGCAGCGCCGGCAAGCTGGCGATGGCGCGCCGGATGAAAGCGGATCTCGTCGTGGACGGTTCACGAGAGGATACGGTCGCCGCGGTGCTCGACGCCACCGGCGGGCAGGGCGCGGACGTGGTGATCGACGCGGCGGGTGTGCCCGAATTAATACCCCAAGCGATCGCCATGCTGCGCCCGGGCGGGCGGTTGCTCGTCTACGGGATCACCCATCGTCCCGTGCCCGACTTCTCGCTCTTTCCGCTCTACTTCAAGGAGCTGACTCTCTACGGCTCGCGCGCGCTCACGCCGGCGGACTTCGAGCCGGCGATCCGCCTGGTCGCCTCCGGCGCCATCGACGTGGAGGGATTCGTGACCGCGTCCTATCCGCTCGACCAGGCGCCCGAGGCCTTCGCGCGCTACGAGCGCGAGCCGGAGTCGATCCTGAGGCTCGTCATTGGCCCGGGTCACTGACGGTCCGGACGTCTGCGTGGTCGGGGCCGGCGCGGCCGGACTCACGGCTGCGCGCGAGCTGGCCGCGGCCGGCGTGTCGGTCCGCGTGCTCGAAGCGCGCGGGCGAGTCGGCGGACGCGCGTGGACCGACGTCGAGACCTTCGGCGTTCCGATCGACCGCGGCTGCGCCTGGCTCCATTGCGCCGAGCGCAATCCGTGGACCGCGTTCGCGCGCGAGCGCGGGTTCACGGTGGTCGAGCGCTCGCCCGACTGGCAGCGCCGCATCGGACGCGAGCCGCTCTCGCCCGAGCGACGGGCCCGCTGGGACGCCGACTACGATCGCGCCGAGGGGGCGATCGAGGCGGCGGCGCGGGCCGGGCGCGACGTGCCGGTCACCGAGGTCCTGCCGGCGGACCTCGAGTTCCGCACGCTCTTCGACGCGGTCATGAGCTGGTCGATGGGCGTCGACACGGCGGAGCTGTCCTCGGCGGATTTTGCCGCCTACGAGGAGACCGACGTCAACTGGTCGGTCCGTGAGGGATTGGGCGCGGTGGTCGCGCGCGCGGCCCACGGTCTCGACGTGGTCCTCGACTGCCCGGTCTTCGCCCTCGACTGGAGCGGCGCCCGCGTCCGCGTGTCGACGGCGCGGGGAACGATCGACTGCCGCGCGGCGATCGTCACGGTGCCGACCACGCTCCTGGCCCGCGAAGAGCCACGGTTCACGCCGGCGCTGCCCGTCGAATACGGGGAGGCCTTCGCGGGCCTGACCCTCGGGGTCGCCAACAAGGTGTTCGTCGAGGTGGAGCGGGGCGCGCTGCCGGCCGGGGAGACCCTGCACATCGTGGCCAGCGACGCGACCACGCGCACGGCGAGCATCACCGTGCGCCCGGCCGGTCACGAGCTGATCCTCGTCTTCTTCGGCGGCGGCTACGCGCGCGAGCTGGAAGCGGCGGGCGCGCTCGAGACCGCCGCGCGTGACGAGCTGGTTTCCGTCTTCGGAAGCGATGTCGGCGGGCGAATTCGCCGGAGCACGGCCACCGGGTGGCTCGGCGACCCGTGGGCGCGCGGCTCGTACTCGGCGGCGCGGCCGGGATTCGCCCACTGCCGCACCGTGCTCGCCGAGCCGGTCGCCGAGCGCATCTTCTTCGCCGGCGAGGCGTGCACACCGACGGCGTTCGGCGCCATCCATGGCGCCTGGATGAGCGGGGCGGACGCGGCACGCCGGGTGGCGTCGATGCTGACGCGCGCGGCCATCAGGCGTTGACGGCCCTGCTGCACTCGCTGAGCGACGCCGACGCGGCGACCGCGGCGCTGGTCGGGCCGAAGGCGTCGACGCTCGCGCGGCTCCGGCGCGCCGGCGTCTCTGTTCCGGACGCGTTCTGTCTGACCGCCGACGCGTATCGCGCGAGGGTGACCGGGGCCGGCGTGGGCGACGCGGCGGCCGGTGTCGCCGGCGCCGACCTGTTCGAGGGACGGAAGCTGGCGCTGAAGGTCAGGCTGGCGATGCTGAACGGGCCACTCGAATCATCGCTGGCCGAGGCGACCGCGTCCGCGTACGCGCGTCTCAGCGCCGGCGGCGGTCTCGTCGCGGTGCGCTCGTCGGCGCTCTGCGAGGACACCGCGGACGCCTCGTTCGCCGGCCAGTTCGATACCTTCCTCGGCATCGCGAACGAGACCGAGCTCAACACGGCGATCCACGCGTGCTGGGCGTCGCTCTGGTCCTCGCGCGCGCTTCGCTACATGCGCGCTCACGAGATCGACCCGGCGCACACGGCCATGGCGCTCCTGGTCCAGCGCATGATCGAGGCCGACGCGGCCGGGGGCGCGCTCAGCCAGACGCCCGACGAAGAGCTGGTGATCACCGGCGCGTGGGGACTCGGCTCCGTGATCGCCCAGGGTGAGGTGGTGCCCGATCGCTTCGTGCTCACGCGCGGCGGCGACTTCGAGCGCGTCGAGCCCGGGCGCAAGGACCGTCTCGTCTCCACGTCGGCGGGAGCGGGACCGCTGACTCGCGCGGTCCCCCGCAACCTCGTGGAGGCGCCATGCCTCAGCGAGTCCGAGGCCGTCGAGCTGGGGCGCATGGTGCTGATCGCGGAAGCGGCCCTGGGCGCGCCGGTGGAGGTCGAGTGGGCGAAGGACGCGCGCGGGTTTCATCTGCTCCAGGCCCGTCCGCTGCGCGTGGAGACGCCGCATCCCGATTACGAGCCGTGGCGCCGTCATCCCGGACTGCGCGGTCAGCCGGCGGGTGTCGGCTGGGGCTCGGGGCCCGCGTGTCTGGTGATTCACGAGCACGATCTCGATCACGTGAAGGCCGGCGACGTGCTGGTCACCCAGGTCGCCGGCCCTGCGCTGACCGCGGTGCTGCCGCGCGTGGCCGGCGTGGTCGCGGAGCTGGGCGGGAGCACCTCGCACCTCGCCGCGCTCGCGCGCGAGCGCGGCATCCCCGCCGTGCTCGGTGTGCTGGACGCCACCCGGCGCATTCCCGAGGGCGCCACGGTCGCGGTCGACGGCGTCGCCGGCGTGGTCCGCTGGATGCGGTGACATGGACGCCTCGGCGCGTGCTACGCTCACGCGCGTTTTCCAGATCACCGGGAGGTCCTGACCATGCGGGTGTCGTCGTCGAAGATCCAGAGCCAGCTCGTATCGGTGTTCCGGGCCTGGGGGATGTCGGAGGCCCACGCCGATACCACGGCCGAGATGATGGTCGAGACCGACCTGCGCGGGGTGGACTCGCACGGCATTTCCATGCTGCCCACCTATGACCAGGAGTTCCGGAACGGCCGGCTCAACATGCGCCCGGCGTTCAAGACCGTGCGCGACGCGGCGGCGATGGCCCTCATCGACGCCGACGCTTCGCTCGGCCACCCGGTCTCGGTGTACGCGATGAACCTCGCGGTCGACAAGTGCCTGAAGAGCGGCGTGGCCGTGGTGTCGGTGGTGAACTCGCATCACTTCGGGGCCGCCGGCTGCTACTCGAAGATTGCCGCCGACCGCGGGGTGATCGGCATGGTGACGGCGTCAACGCGCGGCGTGGCCCTGGTGCCGACCTTCGCGGCCGAGCCCGTCATGGGCACGAATCCCCTGGCCTTCGCGGCGCCGGCGCGGCGCAACGCGCCGTTCCAGCTCGACATGGCCACGACCACGGTGGCTGCCGGCAAGGTCAAGGTCTACAAGCTCAACCACAAGCCGTTGCCGTCGGGCTGGGTGGTGGACGGTCAGGGCCGGCCGGTCACCGACGAGACCGAGGCGTTCGCGCACGTCTTCGAGCGGCCCGAGGGCGGGATCTCGCCGGTCGGCGGTACCCGCGACATGGGCAGTCACAAGGGCTACGGCCTGGCCGTCATGGTCCACATCCTGGGCGGGGTGCTCTCGGGCGCGTCCTTCTCGCCGATCCGCAACCGCACGCAGAAGCCGTCGGACCCGCACAACATCGGCCACTTCTTCATGGCCATCGACCCGAAGGCGTTCCGCGGCGAGGGCGAGTTCGAGAACGACCTGGACCAGGTGATCGACACGCTCCACGGGGCCAAGCGCGCCGACCCCAATCAACCGGTGATGGTGGCCGGCGACCCCGAGATGATCACGCGTCGCGAACGGCTGGAGGCCGGCGTCCCGGTTCCCGACGACCTGATGGAACAACTCCGCGGAGTCGCCAGCCGCGCGAGCGTCCCGTTCGTGCTCGCGTAGCGCTGGCGAGCTTCTAGGCGCGCTGTCGAGCTTCCAGGGCGGCGAGACGCTCGCGGATCTCGATCGCGGTACGCAGCTCACGATCGACCCCGTCGATGCGGGAGTCGAGCCTGCGGACCTCGGCCAGAATCTCGTTCTTCATCGAGACCGTCTCGGTGCGGAGACTGCCCACCTTGGCGTCGACACCCTCGACCCTTGCGTCGACGGCCGCGATCTTGCCGTCCAACCGCATGATCTCGCCTCGGAGCGCGTAGATCTCCGGCGCCACGATGTCCTGGAACGCTTTCTTGAACTGGTCGTAGAGTCCCATACGCCACATTCCATCAACCTCGCGCGGTAGCGTCAATGTCCAATAACCGATACATCTGTTTTAGAGGCTCTCATAGATGTTGTACAGCGCCTCGTACTCGCTGGCCCAGTAGGTGTCGGTGTTGAAGGTGGGGAACGCGGCGCGGAACGACTGATCGTCCCAGCGGCGGGCGATCCACGCCGACATGTAGATGATGCGCATCGCGCGCAGGGGCTCGCAGAGGGCAAGGGTTGCCCGGTCGAACTCGCGGAACAGCTCGTAGCCCTCGATGAGCTGCTCGCGCGCCTTGCGCGCGTCCTCCGCGTCGCCGCGGGCCAGGAGCCAGAGATCCTGCACCGGCGGCCCCACCAGCATGTCGTCGAAGTCGACCAGGATCGGCCCGTCGGCGCCCCACAAGGCGTTGCCCCAGTGCAGGTCGCCGTGAATGCGCTGGGTGCGCGCCGCGGCGAGCCGCGGCGCCGCCGCGTCGGCGGTGCGCCGGGCCACGTCGCCGTAGCGGCTGGCGATCGCGCTTTGCATCACGCCACCTTTGAGCAGCACGTCGAGCGACTCGTGGATGTAGCGCTCGACGGTGAGCCGCGGGCGGTGCGGCGCGTCGCGCGAGGCGCCGACCGCGTGCATGCGGCCGATGAGCCGGCCGATGCGGCGCAGCCGCTCGTCGTCGGCCTCGTCGAGCGTGCGGCCGCGCACCTTGGGGAAGGCGGCGTAGAGGATGCCGTCGATCTCGGAGAGCGTGGCGCCGGTGCCGAGGTCCATCGGCGCCACCACCGGCAGCTCGGCCTCCTCGAGATCGGCGAGGAACGCGTGCTCGTCGAGAATGGTCTCGCGCGACCAGCGGCCCGGCCGGTAGAACTTCACGACCAGCCGCCGGTCGTCGTCCAGCTCGACTTCGTAGACCCGGTTCTCGAACGCCCGGAGCGGCAGGCAGCGGCCCGTGCAGCGCAGGCCGCCCACCTCGACCGCGTCGAGCACGCGGTCGGGGGTGAGGGCAGAGAAGTCCGCGCCGGGCGACGCCAACGCGGCGGTCAGCGCGACCCGTCGTTCGAGAGCACCAGGGTGCCCGCGGCCGACAGCATCCCGCCCATGCCGTTGACCAGCGACACGCTGGCGCCCGGCACCTGCCGCGGGCCGCACTCGCCGCGGAGCTGGCGCGTGGCCTCGATGATCGGGAAGATCCCGTACATGCCGGTGTGGGTGTACGAGAGCCCACCCCCATTGGTGTTGATCGGAAGGCTGCCGCCCGGCGTCGACCGCCCCTCCTGGAAGAACTGCACGCCCTCGCCGCGCTTGGCGAAGCCCAGCGACTCCAGCATGATCGGCGGGCCCGAGGTGAAGGCGTCGTAGAGCATGATGTGGTTGAAGTCCTTGTGGCTGACCCCGGCCATCGCGAAGGCCTTCTCGCCGGACATGCGCGTGGACTCGCTGAACGTGAGGTCCGCCATCTGGGTGACCATCACGTGGTCGGTGGCCTCGCCCGCGCCCCGCACGTAGACCGGCTTCTTGGCGCAGTCCTTGGCCCGATCGGCGCGCGTGAGCACCACCGCGCCGCCGGCGTCGGTGACCAGGCAGATGTTGAGCAGGTTGAACGGGTAGCACACCGGGCGCGACTTCAGCACGTCGTCGACGGTGAGCGGCTCGCGCATGCGGGCCTTGGGATTGAGCGCGGCCCACTTCCGCGTCGACACCGCCACCTGGGCCCACTGCTCGAGCGTGGTGCCGTAGACGTGCATGTGGCGGGTCGTGATCATGCCGAAGAACGTGGGCGCGCCGCCGAAGCCGTAGGGCGTCTCGTACTGGCCGACCAGGCTGGTGTCGCGGCGGGGCGAGACGCCGACCTGCGACTTGCCGCTCTCGCCGTGGGTGACCACGGCCACGTCGCACATGCCGTGGTGGAGCGCGGCCACCGCGTGGCCGACCATGATGATGAACGAGCAGCCGCCGACGGTGGTGCCGTCGACCACGCGCGGCCGGATGCCGAGGGCCTCGCCGATGAGGGCGGGGGAGTGCTGGCCGGCGGTGAAGATCCCGTCCACGTCCTTGACCTTCAGCCCGGCGTCGCGCACGGCGTTGCTGATGGCTTCGAGATGCAGCGAGAGCTGACTCTTGCCGGGCAGGATGCCGATCTCGTCGCTCTCGTCGGCGCCCACGATGCAGGCGACGTTCCTCAGCTCTTTCATCGTGCGCCCTCCGGTTGGAACAGCGGCAGCGTGACGTCGTCGTTGATCTTGGTGAACACGACCTCGACCGGCATGTCGCAATGGATGACTTTCGGATCAGGGGCCACGTTGATCAGGTTCGACATCATGCGCGGCCCCTCGCGCAACTCGATCATGGCCAGCACGTACGGCGTCGGGATCTTCCACGCGCGGTTGAAGACCTGATGCGAGATCTCGAACGAATGGAGCTTGCCCTTGCCGCTGGCCTCGATCCACCCCACGTCGCGGGCGTGGCACTTCGGGCACAGGATGCGCGGATAGAAGAACACGTGGCCGCACGCCCCGCACTTGGGCAGGCGCAGCTTGCCCTCACGCAGCCCCTCCCAGAACGGCTTGGCCTCCGGCGTTTGCGGCGAAGGCAACGGTCGATCGACGTCCATGACGTCCTCCCTGTTTTGTGTTCGCCGCCGCATGGTATCACCGCCGCGGCGTACGGTGCGGCTGGGGCCGGAGACTCGCGACGGGCGCTAGGGCCGCAGGCCAGTCTTCTTCAGCAGCCGTTCCAGGGTATCGACTCGCCCGGGGTCCTCGAGCACGTCGGCGAACTCGCGAACAGTGGCGACGATTCGCGGGAGATCCAACGAGGCGCCATGGAGAAGCAGTAGCCGTTCCACGTCGTCGAGGTCGCGCGGCCGCGCGGCCACGAGCTTGTAGATCACGAGGTCGTCGGGGCGGGGGATCCGGATGAGTACACCGGCGTAGTCGATCGCTTCGCTGCGTCCGATGGCGTCGCGCTCGAACGGTAGCCACGCGAGGCTGACGTCCAGGTCCACTCCCGAGGGCTCGTGGCGCAGCAGCATGATCTGGCGGTCGCGTGCGAAGGTCAGAGCGCCAGCGATGCGCGGAACGATCCGGTGCTGCGCGAAAACGGAGAAGGTCCATTCGATGGGTTCATCGGGCGCGGTGACCGTTGCGTCGACGTCGGCGGTGTAGCGGGGAACTCCGTGGGCGATCACCGCCACACCCCCGATGATCATCCACGGAACATTCAGGGCTCGGAGGCCGTCACACAGGGCCCGAAGCGCGTCGAGGAACTCCGGTGGTCGCGCCTCACTCACCGGCAGAGACGATCGCGGAGCCGCTGCCACACCTCGCGGACGCGTTCGTCCTCTGCTTCTCGCAGAGGATCGTGGACGGCCCGATCCCCGAGGGCGTGGCGGCCCGCAGCGATCATGGACAGCGACAGGCCAATGGACCGTGCCCGATCGATGCCCCGGTCTCGCAGAGTCTGACGATCAACCTCCGCCGCCGCCTCGAAACCGGCGATCCAGCGGCGGACTTGTGTCGCGTCCATCTTTTGAGCATAGCGCGGGACAGCAGGCGTCGACCAGTCATGACGACAGGGGGTAGTGTCTCAGTTTGAAAATCGGGGTGGTGCATCACTTTGTGGGGTAGTGCGACCGTTAGATATTCGGGGAGCCGGGGTCGAGGCCGAGGAGGAGGCGGCCGGCGAGCTCGTAGGTGTCGGGGGCGACCCAGACGTGGGCGGCGGCGGTGTGGACGTCGCGCAGGCAGCGGTCGAGGCGGCTCTTCGCGTAGATCGCGGTGGCGCCGGCGAGGTTGTACATGAGGTCGACGGCCTGCGACGCGTTCGCGTAGGCCTGGGCGACGGCGAGCCGGTAGATCGCGCGCTGCGACGTCGACGGCGTCTCGCGGCGGCACACCGTCTCCCAGATGTCGCGCGTGGCCTCGCGCACGTACGCGCGGCCCGAGCCGACCAGCGCCTCGGCCTGGGCCACCTTCGCCTGGATGGTCGTGCGGGTGGCGAGCCGGCCCTCGGTCGCGTGCCACGTCGCGGACTTGCCGCCCGCCAGCTCGATGAACTCGTCGATGGCCACGCGCGCGATGCCGAGACCGACCGCGGCGTGGGCGACGTGGGTCCAGCCCACGAACTGGTAGAGGGGTTGCGTCCGCTTGGAGACGTCGGTGCCGCGGTGGACACGCTCCTCGGGGATGAACTTGTCGTTGATCGCCCAGTCGTGGCTGCCCGTGCCACGCATGCCGGTCGTGTACCACGTGTCGAAGATCTCGACCTCCGACGCCGGCAGCACGCACCGGAGATAAACGGGCGCGCCGTCCGGACCGAGGCGCGGCCGGTCGCCGTCGTAGAGGTGACAGCCCGCGAGCATCCAGCCCGCCAGCCGGACGTTGCTGCCCTGCGTCCAGCTTCCGGTGAGCCGATAGCCGCCGGGCACGACGTGCGCGCGGCCCTTGGGCGGGCCCGAGCCGGCCATGATCGTCTTCCGCGGCGACGTGAACATGGCGCGGAGCGTGTCGTCGGGCAGCCCGCGCGCGGTGATGGTCATGGCTCCCGTCGAGATCAGCACGCTCCAGCCGGCGACGCTGTCGGCCTGCGTCAGCGCCTCGATCACGTCGAAGTAGGTCAGCGGATCCAGCTCGCCCCCGCCCAGTGAGCGCGGCAGGTACATGCGATAGAGACCGGCGTCGGCCATGGCCTGCACGATCGGCTCGGGGAGCGAGCGCGCGGCCTCGGTCGCCTCGGCCGTCTCGCGGAGTCGCGGAGCCAGCTCGCGCACCGCCGCGAGCAGGTCCTCCCGCGCGTAGCTCGGCTGAACGTGACCATCCGTGCCGGTCGTGACGCACGAAGCGGACGCCGGGCTCGGACGGGCGGGGGTCGTCATTATGTGGCGCGCAACGGCCTATGGCTTGGGCACGGGGCCGACACGTTTCAGCGAGACGGTTCGAGGACGTGCCCCGCCTTCGGCCGCCTGGTAGTCACCCTGAAGCCAGTCCTTGTCCGCGAGCCGGAGCCGGAGGTTGCTGCCGTTTCGATACGTCAGCGTGAGCGTCACGCCGTCGGCCGTCTCCGTGAGCTGCGCGGCGGAACTCCGGAAGCGCGCGGGCTTCTCTCCTGGCAGGCCGTAGGTCGCGTCGACGGTCCAGCCCCCCTTGCTCGGCTTGACGGACCGGATGATCAGCACGCGCTCACGCACCGGTGTCTCGGCGCCCCGGCGTACACCGATCTGCTGCTGGGTGCCTTCCCACCTACCGACGAGCTCGGCCGTCAGGTCGCGCTGCGCCACCGATGTGCCCGCGCAGACCACGACCGCCACCGCGCTCATCACCGCCGTCACCACGCCCTTCAGCGACATCGTCGCCTCCTTTCCGCGCCGAGCGATCGGCCGTTCGGCGCGTCGTCCTCATCTGTCCGGATTGTGAAGGGCCGATCCACGATGCGCAACCCGGACGTTCCGCGTCGGCCATCGTATGATGGCCGGGCTCGGACACGAGATCGGAGAGGAGACCATGGCCGACGAGATCCTGTGTGAAATTTCAGACGGTGTCGCGACGCTGACCCTGAACCGGCCGGAGAAGCGCAATGCCATGAATAGCGCGGTGCTCGACGGCCTCCGGCAATACTTCGACGAGCTGGAGGAACACCGCGACGTCCGCGCGGTCGTCGTCCGCGGCGCCGGCAAGGCGTTCTGCTCGGGGATGGATCTCAACGAGATGGGCCGCAAGCAGCGCGAGGCGGCCGATCCCGAGACCGGGGTGACCGCGGTGCTCCAGCACATCGAGCGCTCGCGCCATCCCACCATCGCGCTGATCCACGGCGACGCCTACGCGGGCGGCTGCGAGCTGGCGCTGCACTGCGATCTCCGCGTGGCGGCCGACGTCGTGCGCTTCGCGATGCCGCTGGCCCGGATCGGCTTGGTGGTGCCGTTTCCGCTCGGGATGAAGCTCGTCGAGGTCGTGGGCCCCGCGGCGGCGCGCGAGATCCTCCTTACCGGCCGCCCGATCGACGCGCGCCGTGCGCTCGAGATAGGGATGGTGCACCGGGTCGTTCCCGCCGCCGAGGTTGAGGCCGTGACGTACGAGATGGCGCGCGCGATCGCCGACAATGCGCCGCTGTCGCTGGCCGGCATGAAGGCGATGATCCGGCGCGCGATCTCGGCGCGCGAGCGCATCGACCACGCCGACCTGGACGTCGAGGTCACCCGCGCCCGCAGGAGCGCCGACGCGCGCGAAGGCGTCCGCGCCATGCTCGAGAAGCGCCGCCCCAACTTCACGGGGGAGTGAGCGAACAGCGGTGGGGGGTGTCGGGGAGGAGCGGCGCTCGCTCCCCCCGACCCTAATGAGGTAAGCTTCGGGCGCCCATGAGCCAGACATCGCCCGGCGCTCCCGACGATCCGCTGGCCGCGATCCGCGCGCGCTGCGAGGACAATCTCTACTGGCGCTATCTCGGCGTCACGGTGGAGGACGCCAAGCCGGGCTGGGTGCGGTTGCGCGTGGACGTGCGCGACGAGCTGCGCAACGCGGCGGGCGCGCCCGTGCACGGGGGCGTGATGTCGGCGCTCGTCGACATGGCCGTGGGCGGCGCGCTCGGCACGCTGAGCGACGCGGCCGCGGGTGGCGTGAACCAGTCCACGCTCGATCTCAACGTGAGCTTTCTCGCGGCCGCCACCGAGGGGCCGATCTTCGCCGAGGGCAAGATCCTGCGCCGCGGGCGCACGATCGCCTTCGGCGAGGCCAGCGTCACCGACGCCGGCGGCCGCCTCTGCGCCGTCGGCCGCGCGACCTACATGATCATCGCCCGATAGGAGCCCTCCCATGAAGATCCTCTACACGCCGAACATGATCGCTCCCAGCATCACCGACGAACAGCGCGCGCAGATCCTGGCCGCGGCCGGTCCCGGGTCGAACATCGTGGACGCCAAGGACGAGGCCAAGCAGCGCGCGGAGATTACCGACACGGACATGATCTTCGGCCGCGTGTCCAATGACGTGTTCGTGCTGGGCAAGAAGGTGCGCTACTACCACTCGATCGGCGCCGGCGTGGACGCGATCCTCACCCAGGAGCTGGTCGAGAGCGACGTGATCCTGGCCAGCGAGAAGGGCGAGGTCGGCATCCATCTGGCCGAGCACGCGATGGCGCTCTTGCTGGGCCTCACGCGCGGGCTGCACACGGCCATCCGCAAGCCCGACTACACCCTGCGCGAGCCGATCCGCCGGGAGCAGTGGGAGCTCTACGACAAGACCCTCGGCATCGTCGGCTTCGGCGGCACCGGGCACGCGGTGGCGCAACGGGCCGGGGCGTTCGGCATGCGCATGCTCGCCGTCGACATCGAGGACGTGCCGCCGGCGCTCGGGGTCAAAGAAGTGTGGAAGACGGACCGGATGCCGCAGCTGCTCGGTGAGTCCGACGTGGTCGTCATCTGCCTGCCGCTGACCAAGGCCACGCACCATCTCTTCTCGCGCGACCTGTTCCGGCAGATGAAGCGTACGGCGATCCTGATCAACGTCACGCGCGGGGCGATCGTCTACGGCGACGACGTGGTCAAGGCGCTCGACGAGGGACTCATCTGGGGCGCCGGCCTCGACGTGACCGATCCCGAGCCGCTGCCCCTCGATCACCCGCTGTGGCGGCATCCCCGCGTGATCGTCACCCCGCACACCGCGGGAGGCTCGCCGCGCCGCCGCGATCGGGTGGTGTCGACGTTCGTGGAGAACCTCAAGCGCATGAAGACCGGCGAGCCGCTGCTCGCGCTGATCGACAAGCGCAAGGGATATTGAGTGTTGCTGCCGCTATCCGGCATCAAGGTCGTCGAGGTCGGCCAGAACCTGGCCGGCCCGGTGGCGAGCCAGATCATGGCGGACCTCGGCGCCGACGTGATCAAGGTCGAGAAGCCCGGCGGCGGCGACGACTCGCGCGCCTGGGGCCCGCCGTTCGTCGACGGCACCTCGATGACGTTTCACTCGGTGAATCGCGGCAAACGCTCGGTCGTCCTCGATCTCGCCGACCCCCAGGGCATGCAGGCCCTCCGCCGGCTCGTCGACGAGGCCGACGTATTCGTCCACAACCTCCGGCCCGGCGCGGCCGAGTCGCTCGGCCTCACCGGGGAGGCGCTGCGGGCCTCGAATCCTCGGCTGATCTATTGTTCAGTTGGCGCGTTCGGTCATCACGGCCCGCTCAGCCGCAAGCCGGCCTACGAGATCCTGGTGCAGGCCTTCGCCGGGCTCATGAGCGTGACCGGCGAGGCCGACGGCCCGCCCGTGCGCATGGGCACCTCGGTGATCGATTACGGCACCGGCATCTGGACCGCGCTGGCCACCATGGCCGCGCTGCTCCAGCGCCAGCAGACGGGGCAGGGGTGCGTGGTCGAGACCTCGCTGTTCGAGACCGGGCTCTTCTGGCTCGCGCGCCAGTTCGCCGAGGTCAAGGTCGGCGGCAACGTGCCCCAGCGCCACGCCACCGGCAGCCCGCGCATCGTCGGGTTCCAGGCCTTCGAGACCCAGGACGGGCCGCTGGTGGTCGCGCCCGGCAACGATCGCCTGTTCTTCAGGCTGGGCGAAGTCCTCGGCCATCCCGAGTGGGCCAAGGATCCGCGCTTCGCCACGACAGCGGATCGCCTGAACCACAAGGACTATCTGGTCGACGAGATCCAGCGGGTCTTCCTCACCGACACCAAGCAGCGCTGGACGGAGAAGCTCGAGGCGCTCGGCGTGCCCTGCGCGCCGATGCTGGCGATCCCCGAGGTGCTCGAGGATCCGCAGACGCTGGCGATGGACATGTTCGCCAAGCTTCCCGGAGTGGATGCCGAGGTCGTGCGTCTGCCGATGTCGTTCGACGGCCAGCGTCCGCCGCTGCCCGGCCGCGCCCCGCGTCTCGGCGAGCACCAACCGACGTGGGGGTCCTAGCCGCCCCGGCAAAGCCGTGACGCTCCTCGGCAGAAGCGGCGCGATTGCGCTGGTCACGCTCGCTCTCCTCGGATGCGCCGCGGCGGGGCCGCCGCCCGCGCCGGACCCGACGGCATCTGGCACGTACCCCGACGTCGCGCCGATCTTCCATCGGCGCTGCGTGGCCTGTCATCGCCCGGACGGGGTCGCGCCGTTCTCGCTGCTCACATACGCTGACGCGCGCGCGCACGCGCCGGACATCGCCGACGCGGTCACCAGCCGGTTCATGCCGCCCTGGCTTCCCGAGCCCGGCCCCATCCGCTTCCACGGTGAGCGGCGCCTCACCGGCGACGAGATCGCGCGGATCCGCGAGTGGATCGCGGCGGGAGCGCCCGAGGGGGACCCGGCGCGAGCACCGCGTCCGCCGGACACTCCGTCAGGCTGGCAGCTCGGCGTTCCCGACCTGATCGTCCGTCTCCCGCAGCCGTATCCGCTCGCCGCGGGCGGTCGTGAAGTCTTCCGCAACTTCGTGTTGCCCGTTCCGACCGCCGGGCGGCGCTGGGTGCGCGCGGTCGAGTTCCGGCCGGGCAGTCGCGGACGCATCCATCACGCCGTCTTGTTCACCGACACGACCGGCGAGGCGCGTCGGCTCGACGCGCTCGATCCGGAGCCCGGCTACGCGGGCATGGAGGGCGGCGCCGCGCCCGACGGACACTTCGTCGGCTGGAGTCCGGGACGGCAGCCCCGGCCGCTGCCCGACGGGCTCGCGTGGGAGATCCGCGAAGGCATGGACCTCGTCCTGCAGCTCCATCTGATGCCCGACACGGTCGCGACGGCCGTTCAGCCGGAGATCGGTCTCTACTTCGCGGAGGGTCCGCCACGCGCGCTGCCGGTGGTCCTCAACCTCACCGCGAAGACCATCGACATTCCGGCCGGCGCCGCCGTGCACACGGTGAGCGATTCGGTCGTGCTGGGGACGGACGTCGACGCGCTCGCCGTGTTTCCCCACGCCCACTACCTGGCCCGCGGGATCACCCTCGACGCGACCCTGCCCGACGGGCAGTCCCGCACATTGCTGCGCATTCGCCGCTGGGACTTCGACTGGCAGGATGAATACCAGTACGAGACGCCCGTGCGATTGCCGGCGGGCACGACGCTCGGGATGACGATCGTCTACGACAATTCCGCGGCGAACCGCCGCAACCCGAACCGCCCGCCCCGGCGCGTGGTGTGGGGCTCGCGCTCGGCCGACGAGATGGCGGACGTGTGGCTCACCGTCGTGCCCCGCGACCCGTCGGCGCGGGCCGCGCTCGTCGCCCAGCAGTCCCGTCGCGATCTCGAGCGCCTCGCCGCGGGCTACGCGTTCAGGCTGACGGTCGACCCCGACGACGTGGACGCCCACGGGCGTCTCGGTCACATGCTGGTCGGCGAGGGCCGGGCGAGCGCGGCGCTCCCGCACCTCGAGGCCGCGCGCCGTCGCCGGCCGGACGCCTGGGGCGTGCTCCACAACCTCGGCGTCGCGCTGGCGGCGCTGGGAAAGTATCCCGAAGCGGTGACGAGCTTCCGCGCGGCGCTCGCGCGCAACGACGCCTACGCGCCCACGCACCAGAGCCTGGCCACCACGCTGGCCCTGCTCGGCCAGTTTCAGGAATCGGTCGTCCACTACGAGGCGGCCCTCGCCCTGCACCCCGACGACGCCGACGCCCACAACAACGTGGCCGTCCTCCTCGCCCGCCTCGGCCGCACCGAAGCCGCGGAGGCCCACTACCGAACCGCCCTCCGACTCCAGCCCGACGACGTGAAGACCCGGATGAATTTCGCCGCCATGCTGTCGCGCGTGGGTCGCGACGACGAGGCCGTCGAACAGCTGCGGACCGTCCTGCGCCTCCGTCCGAACGATCCGGCGGCGACCCGCGCGCTGGAAGCGATCACCACCCGGCGCCGTGGCCGCTAGCGGCAGAGTCGTGCCCGTCCTGAGTGACGGCACGATTGTGCTACACAATGGCGTGTGTGATAGCGGCCGCGGAGGGGAAGCGATGGCGACGAACCTGGCGCTCGACGACAAGCTCATCGATGAGGCCGTGCGGGCCGGCGGACACAAGACCAAGAAGGCCGCGGTCACCGCGGCGCTCACCGAGTACGTGAAGTCCCGCAAGCGCCGGAGGATCTTGCGGTGGAAGGGCCAGGTCGAGTACGTCGACGACTACGACTACAAGGTTCTGCGCCGCGTGCGAGCCTGATGGTCCTGGTGGACACCTCGATCTGGTCGCTGGCCCTTCGACGGCGACCTGCTGCGTTGACCACCGCCGAAGCGCGTCTGGTCGACGAGTGGACGGATCTCGTGAGCGAAGGTCTGGCCGGTCTCATCGGACCGATCCGGGGGGAGATCCTGTCAGGCGTGCGACGGTCTGAGGTGTTCCAGGCACTCCGGCGGGACCTCTCGGATTTTCCCCACCTGGGGATCGACGCCGTGGACTACGATCGAGCGGCCGAGTTTTTCAACGCCTGTCGGGCCCGGGGAATCACCGGAGGCCCGATCGACATGTTGATCTCGGCGGTGGCGTATCGCCACCGGGTGCCGATCTTCACCGTCGATACGGATTATGTCCGGTACGCTCAGCACATCCCGCTGCGACTGCACGTCGCACGGGACGAAAGATAGGAGAGAGAGCATGCGCATCGTGGTCCATGGACAGCAGGCGTTTGGCAAGAGCGTGCTGGAGGCGTTGCTGGAGCGCGGAGAGAACGTCGTCGGCGTGTACTGCGGGCCGGATCCGGCCCAGGGCGGGCGCGTCGATCCGCTGAAGGAAGCGGCGCTCGCGCGCGGGCTGCCCGTGTACCAGCCGCGCTCGTTTCGAAAGGGGCCGGAGGTGCGGGACGAGTTCGCCGCGCTGAAGGCGGATCTCTGCGTGATGGCCTACGTCACGCTCATCGTGCCCGACGAGATCCTCAACCTGCCGACCCACGGGACGATCCAGTACCATCCGTCGCTGCTGCCGCGGCATCGCGGACCCAGCTCGATCAACTGGCCGATCATCCAGGGCGACACGCGCACGGGGCTCACGATCTTCTGGCCCGACCACGGTCTCGACACCGGGCCCATCCTGCTCCAGAAAGAGGTCGAGATCCGCGACACCGACACGCTGGGCACGCTCTACTTCGACCGCCTCTATCCGATGGGCGTGGCCGCGCTGCTCGAGGGCGTGGATCTCGTGAAAGCGGGCAAGGCACCGAAGATCGTCCAGGACGAAGCTCAGGCGACCTACGAGGGCTGGTGCAAGCAGGAGAACGTGCAGGTCGACTGGGACAAGCCGCTCCAGGAAATCTGGAACCTCGTGCGCGGAGCCGATCCCCAGCCCGGTGCCTGGACCACGTTCGAGGGGACGACCGTTCAGCTCTTCGACGCCAAGAAGCTCGAAGGGGCGACGATGGCCGCGGCCGGCGAGGTGACCATCATCGACGAGTCGGGCATGACGATCGCCGCCGAGGGCGGACAGATCCAGGTGACCCGCGTCCGGGCCGGCGGTCCCAAGATCGGCGCGGCTGAGTTCGCGAAGAACGCGGGTCTGCGGGCCGGCGCGCGGCTGGGCCGCGCCTGAGGGTCAGGACGCCGCGAGCCCCGTCAGTTCTTCGCTGACCTTCCAGAGCCGCGCGGCGACCGCGCGGTCGTGGGATTCGTCGCTCGTCCGCTCCTCGCCGCGGCCGACGAAGTACTTGCCGCTGACCCCCTCGACCGCGGGAGACGACGCCAGGTAGATCGACGTGTCGGCGCCGCGGGCGGGGCTCAGCAGGAACGGCCGGACCAGCTTGATGCCGAAGCGGATCCACATCGGCCCGTCGTGGCCGATGTTGGTTCCGACCACGCCGGGGTGCAGGCAGTTCGCGGTCACGCCGGTGCCCGCGAGCCGCCGCGCGTGCTCGTAGGTGAAGAGCACGTTGGCGAGCTTCGATTGCGCGTACGCCTTCCAGCCGTCGTACTCGCGGCTTCCCATCAAGTCGTCGAACCGGATCGTGCCGGAGAGGTGCGCCCGCGACGAGACGTTGACCACGCGTGACGGGCGGCCCGCGACGAGCGCCGGCTCCAGCAAGCGGGTCAGCATGAAGTAGGCGAGGTGATTGACCGCGAACGTGGCCTCGATCCCGTCTTCGGTGAGGACGCGCTCGCGGAGCATGAGGCCGGCGTTGTTGACGAGCACGCTCAGTCGCGGCAGGGCGCTCGCCAGCTCGGCCGCCACCACGCGGACCGCCCGCTGAGACGAGAGATCGGCGGCGAAGGAGAGAAGGTCCGCGCCCGGACTCCGCCGCTTGATTTCGCCCACCGTCTGCTCGCTCCTGGCGGGCGTCCGGCACACCACGGCCACGCGCGCTCCGGAATCGGCCAGCGCGACGGCCGTCTCCATGCCGATCCCCGAGTTGGCGCCGGTGACGACGCAGCTCTTTCCCCGCATCGAGGGGACGCCGCGTCTTGATTGCACGTCGTTACGCCGGCTTGATGCTCGGCTTCGCGGCGGCCAGGCTGGCCAAGACGTCGAAGAGGATCGCGAAGTCGTAGTCGGCGAGGCCGGAGCCGCGGGCCATGGTCAGCCATTCCTGGGTGAGCGCGGTCAACGGGAGCGGGACGCCGACCGCGTGGCCGTGGTCGAGGGCGAGCTGCATGTCCTTCTGGATCATGGGGACCGGGAACCAGGCGTCGGTCGGCATCTTGCCGATCACGAACGGGCCGCGGTACTTCACCATCGGCGAGGCGATCACGGACTTCATCAGGGCTTCCACGGCCAGCTCGCGAGGGATCCCCGACTTCTCGGCGAGCAGGACGGCCTCGCAGAACGCGAGCATCTGCACGGCCAGGCCGAGGTTGGTCGCGATCTTCATGGTCTTGGCCAGACCGAGCGGGCCCACGTGGGTGATTCCGCCGGGAGCCATGGCGAGCAGATAGGGACGCGCGCGCTCGAGCGCGGCGGCGTCGCCACCGGCGGCGATCGACGCGGTGCCGGCCTCGACCGTGATCGTGCTGCCCGAGATCGGCGCGTCCAGCATCGCGGCACCGTGAGCGGCCACGGCCTCGCCGATCTCGCGGGTGACCGCGGGACTCACCGTGCTCATCTCGACGAAGACGGCGTCGCGGCGGAGGCCGGTGACGATCCCGTCGGGGCCGAGCGCGACCGCGCGGAGCGCGTCGTTGTCGGTGACCATGCTGAAGACGACGTCCGAGGCCTCGGCCACCGCGCGCGGCGAGGCCCCCAGCTGCATGCCGGCCTCGACGAGCGGGCGGGCCTTCGCGGGCGTGCGGTTGTATCCGACCACCGCGAAGCCGGCGTCGAGCAGCCGGCGCGCGAGCCGGCTGCCCATGGCGCCGAGACCGACGAACCCGAGCGTGGCCATCAGCGCGCCTCCGCCACCGCGATCGCGGTGATCTCGAGCTTGCAGCGGGGATGCGTGGCCAGCCGCGAGACCTCGACGGTGGTGGTCGTGGGCAGGTGACCGCCGAGGTACGACGCCCACACGGCGTTGAGATCGTCCTGCTCGTTCACGTCGGTGAGATAGCGCGTGGCGGCAACCAGATCCGAGAGCTGGCAGCCCGCGGCCTCCAGCGTCTTCTTCAAGTTTTCCATGACCAGCACGGCCTGCTCGCGCATGGTCGCGGGCAGGTCGAACTCCTCGTCACGATGGGGATGGCTGTGATAGACGGCGGCGGCGGTCAGCCCGGAGAGGAACAAGAGCTGGCCGCGGCGGACCACGATGGCCGGAGCGTAGGGCATGACCACGTCCATCCTGCGATCCGGGTGGTGCACGATGCCGATGTCCTTGCTCATGATCGTCCCCCGTTTGCCGCGCCGCGCGATGGTATCACGCGCTCTCGTCGGTGTGCTTTTCTGTCCACGCTGAAAGTTCTACCCTTTGCCCACTGATTAGGGGCGGGGCGGGTCTTGGCGGCACCGTTGTTGCTCAATCCGGTCTTGCTTCACGGTTCGTAGATTGGAGGACACGTATGCCCCTGACCTCGAAATTGCCGTGGGCGGTGATCCTCGCTGGTGGCGACGGCACGCGCCTTCGCCAGCTCACCCAGCGTCTGACCGGCGATGCTCGCCCCAAGCAGTTCTGCCGTCTGTTCGGCGGTCAGACACTGCTCGACCAGACTCGGCGACGGGCGGATCTGATCATCGGGCCCGATCGCCAGATCGTGGTCGTCACCCGAACCCACGCGCCGTACTGGGCGGGCCTCGAGCACGAGCTGGTTCCGGGCCGCTTGCTGGCCCAGCCGGACAACCGCGGGACGGCGCCGGCCATCTTGCTCGCGGCGCTGGCCGTGCGCGGCCTGGCCGGGGACGCGCCCCTCGTGATCCTGCCCTCCGACCACGACGTGGCCGACGACGCGGGCTTCATGGACAGAGTCGACGACGCCGTCGGCGTCGTCACCGCTCACCCCGAAACGTTGATCCTGCTCGGCATCGAGCCCCGCAACGCGGAGACCGAGTACGGCTGGATCGAGCCCGTGGTCGAGTCGGCCTCCGAGGTCGCTCGGATCGGCCGCTTCTGGGAAAAGCCCTCGGCCGGCCAGGCCCGCGCGCTGCTGGAGCGCGGCTGTCTCTGGAACAGCTTCGTGATGGTCGGCTGGGCCAGCGCGTTCGCGCAGGCCGTTCAGGCCGTCACGCCCATGATCGCCGCCGCACTCGCGCCGACCGCGTTCGCGCTCGGCACGTCGCGCGAAGCCGCGGCGCTGGAGCGCGCGTACCGATCGCTGCCCACCGTCGGCTTCTCCGAGCGCGTGCTGACCCCGCTGGCCGAACGATTCTCGGTCATGCGGGTCAAGGACGTGGGCTGGTGCGATCTCGGCAACCCGCGGCGTGTGGTCGAGACCGCCCGCCGCCGCGGCCACAAGCCGCCCTGGCGCTTCGAAGCCGCGTCCATGACCGCCTGACCGGGTGTCGCGCGCGCCGACGTCCCCTCGTCGCGTTGACGGCCGACGCGAGCCCGGATACCTTACTCAGAATCCTGAACTCGTGGAGGCTCGTCATCGATTCGTTCGCCGGACGCACGGCGGTCGTCACCGGAGGCGCCAGCGGTATCGGGCGAGCACTCGCCTTGGGGCTCGCGCGTGAAGGGGCCCGCGTCGTGCTCGGTGACGTCGACGAGGCGGGGATGGATGACGTCGTGGGCGCGATTCGGGGCAAGGGCGGCGAGGCCCTCGCCGTTGTCACCGATGTGGGCGATCTCTCCCACGTGCAGGGACTGGCCGACCGCGCGTTCGCGACGTTCGGCAAGGTGCACGTGCTCTGCAACAACGCCGGGGTCGCGGTGTGGGGCGGTCTGGAGCGGGCGACCCACCGCGACTGGCAGTGGGTGCTCGGCATCAATCTCTGGGGCGTGATCCACGGCATCGAGGCGTTCGTCCCGCGGATGATCGCTCAGCGGGACGGCGGGCACATCCTCAACACCGCGTCGATGGCCGGTCTCATCGCCTCCCAGGGCCTCGGCGTCTACAACACGTCCAAGTACGCGGTGGTCGGGCTGTCGGAAACGCTGGCCAAGGATCTGCGACCGTACGGGATCGGGGTGTCGGTCCTGTGTCCGATGGGCGTCGACACGCGGATCAACGTGAGCGAGCGCAACCGTCCCGCGGCGCTTCGGAACGAAGCCTCCACGGTGGACGCGCCCGTCATGCTGATGGGACGCACGCTGGTCCCGGAGACCGTGGCCGAGATGGCCCTGGCGGCGATCCGCGACGATCGCCTGTACGTGATCACCCACGACGAGGGGCTCGAGCCGCTGCGACGGCGGTTCTCGCGCATGGAGCAGGCCATCCTCGAGCGCAAGCCGTAACGCCCATTTCCACCCCTCCGCCCTCGGAACATCCGGCGCCCGTGGTCGCCTGGATCAGCACGCCGCCGGACCTCGAAGCTCTGGTCACGAAGCTTTCGACGCTCGACGAGATCGCGCTCGACACCGAGGGCGACAGCCTGCACCACTATCCCGAGCGCCTGGCCCTGATCCAGATCGCCGAGGCGGGCGGCGTGACCTGGTTCGTGGATCCGCTCGCGCTGCCCGATCTCTCGCCGCTGGCGTCGCTCTTCGCTCGGGCGCGTCCGTTGCTCGTGCTGCACGCGGGCGACAACGACCTCGCCCACCTCAAGCGGCGCTACCGGTTCACGTTCGGCACGGTCTTCGACACGTCACTGGCCGCGCGCTTCCTGGGAATGCGGAACCTCGGGCTCGACGTGCTGATCCGCGACTCCCTCGGCTTCGAGCTGCCTCCCTCACGCCAGAAGGACGACTGGTCCGCCCGGCCCTTGACCCCGTCGCAGGAGCAGTACGCCGCCGCCGACGTCCAGCACCTGTTCGCGCTGAAGGATCGGCTGCGCGAGGAGCTGACGCAGATCGATCGCCTGCAGTGGGTCGAGGAAGAGTGCGCGGCGCTCGTGGCGGAGCCGCCGGTGGATCGCGTGGTCGATCCCGACGCGTACCTCAAGCTCAAGGGCGCG
>DATHGT010000227.1:0-4977 GCA_035317605.1 Candidatus Acidiferrum sp.
GCCTGCGGCGCCACCGTCCAAGGCGCCGCCCCGACCGAAGCCGCTGCGCCGCGGGCGACGCCCTTCGAGGCGTGGTCCGCCGGGAACGGGACCGGCGCGTTCTTCGGTGCGGTCGGCCCCGCCGGCGGATCGGGTGTGAAGCCCGGCTGGCCTCAGTAAGAGATCGCCGCGTGCCTCCGCTGATCCGCCGCCGCTCGTTCCTCGACGAGTAGCCCGCTGTCCTGCGGTTGCCCCAGGTGGGGCGAACCGTCCCTCGCTCGCCGGCGTCGAGACGCTCGCAACGCCCTGATTTCCGCCCCAAATCGCGTGTGGCGTCGTCGTTGCACATCTCGCGTACTCGGTCGAACCGAGGAGGAAGGAGATGGCGAAGCGACGGACCCGCACCGATGTCCCGACCCCGGCGCGCACGGCGAAGGCCGGGCGGCCGCCGAAGGACGTCATCCCGACGGGGCACACCGCCGTACGGAAGGACACCATGCTGATGCAGACGGACCGTGGGCCGCGCGCACGCTGGCCGGCGAGTCGCCCCGAATTCAAGAAGAGCTGAGCACGGCCGTCCGATCGGTCGCTGCACTCACGCACATGATCGCAAGCACGGGGCGCATCGGCGCGCCCTACGGGAAGGTGACCCAGAATGCGTAGCGTCTACGGCCTCGTCATGTTGGTTCTCCTGTGGGCGGTTCCCGGCCAGGGCTTCGCGGCGGACGGACCGGCGGCTCCCGCGAAGCACGGGCACCAGGCGCAAGGCGCAAAGCCCGCGCGGCCGGCCGCGGCGCCGAGCGCGCCCAAGCTCTCGAAGCAGAGCCCGGCGGCGGAATACACCCCGAACGTCCGGTTCCGGCTCCGCACCGAGCTCGGGGAAGGCAAGATGGCGTTCGTCGGCGTCGGCGGCGAGATCGAAGGTCTCGTGAATCCGATCCTGCGCGTGAACGAGGGTGACGTCGTCCAGGTCAGTCTCGTCAACAACGACGGCATCGATCACGACGTCGTCTTCCCCGATTTCAAGGCGGCCACCGATCGCGTGAGTCGTAAAGGGGCGAGCAGCGTGACGGTGTTTCGCGCCGACAAGCCGGGCGAGCACGCGTACTTCTGCTCACTACCTGGCCACCGGCAGTCGGGGATGGAGGGCAAGCTCGTCGTGGGTGGCGTGAAAGGTCCGGTGGTGGCGCTGCCGCCGTCGACCAGCATCGTCCGGAATCCCGCCGATCTGCCGCCCCCGCTGCCCGTGGGACCGCCGCGCACGTCGACCGTCGACCTCGAGGCGGTGGAGCTCGTGGGCAAGCTCGCGAACGAGACCACGTACAACTACTGGACGTTCAACGGCAAGGTGCCCGGGCCCTTCCTCCGCGTGCGCGTGGGCGACACCGTCGAGCTGAACTTCAAGAACCGAGCGGATAGCCGCATGATCCACTCGATCGACCTACACGCGGTGACAGGCCCCGGGGGCGGAGCGGTGGCGACGCAGGCGCCACCCGGGGAGACGAAGTCCTTTCGCTTCAAGGCGCTCAATCCGGGGTTGTACGTGTATCACTGCGCGACACCGATGGTGGCGAATCACATCTCGAGCGGGATGTACGGGCTGATCCTCGTCGAGCCGCCGGAAGGGCTGTCCAAGGTCGATCACGAGTTCTACGTGATGCAGGGCGAGCTCTACACCGATCGCCCGTACGGTCAGCGTGGCCACGACGAGTTCAGCGTGGAGAAGCTGCTCAACGAGCGGGCCGAGTACTTCGTGTTCAACGGTGCCGTCGGCGCACTGACGTCCGAGCATCCGATGAGGGCCAAGGTCGGTGAGATGGTCCGCATTTTCTTCGGGGTGGGCGGCCCGAACGCGACCTCCTCGTTCCACGTCATCGGCGAGATCTTCGACCGCGTGTACAACCAGGCGGCGATCGGCTCGCCGACGGCGACGAACGTCCAGACGACGACCGTCGCTCCCGGCGGCGCCACCATGGTCGAGTTCAAGCTGGAGGTCCCCGGACGTTACATCCTCGTGGACCATGCGCTCTCGCGGCTGGAGCGGGGGCTCGCCGGCTTTCTGATCGTCGAAGGCGACGACAATCCCGCGATCTTCCACTCGGCCGGCCCGACGAGCATGGCGGGGCACTAGGCGTGGAAGTCGTCGGCCGGGACGAGATCCTCGACGCGCTTCGCGATGTGATCGATCCCGAGATCGGGATCAATATCGTGGATCTCGGCCTCGTGTACGAGGCGGAGGCGAGGCAAGGTGACGTGCGCGTGGTGATGACGATGACCACGCCCGCCTGTCCGCTCGGCGAGTCGATCGCCGAGGAAGCCAGGGCTTCGGTCCAGCGACACGTTCCCGGCGTGAAGTCGGTCTCCGTCGACCTCGTGTCGGAGCCTCGGTGGCGACCGGCGATGATGTCGAGCGCCGCTCGCGAGCGACTCGGGTGGAGGTGACCACAGCGGGGATGCCGGCGCCGCTGCGATGGCGCCAGCGCGCGCGCCTGCCGCTCATGGCGCTCGGCATGCTCGCGCTGCTCGGCGCACTCGCCGGCGGCCTCGCTCGTCTCGGATGGCCCCTGCCGACCAGCGCGAGTCTCGTGGCGTTTCACGGTCCGCTGATGGTCGCGGGCTTTCTCGGTACCGTGATCGGTCTCGAGCGCGCCGTGGCCCTCGGGCGCATCTGGGCGTACGTGGCCCCCCTGGCGACCGGTCTCGGAGCGGTGGCACTCGCCGCCGGCGCGCCGGGCGGCGCGTGGCTGATGACGCTCGGCAGCGCCATGATGGTGCTCGTGTTCGTCGAACTCTTACGCAAGCAGACCGCGCTCTTCACCGGCGTCATGGCGCTGGGGGCGTGCTCGTGGTTGGCGGGCCAGACCCTCTGGGCCGCCGGGTGGCCGATTCATCGCGTCGTCTACTGGTGGATCGGCTTCCTCGTCCTCACCATCGCCGGCGAGCGGCTCGAGCTGACGCGGCTCCTTCGCCTCGGAGTGAAGAGTCACGCTGCGTTTCTGAGCGCGATCATCGTCTTCCTGATCGGGATTGGGCTGACGTCACTCGCGCCGGATGCCGGTGTCCGACTCACGGGCGCGGCGATGATGGCGATGGCGATCTGGCTCGGCGTCTTCGACGTCGCGCGGCGGGCCGTCCGGACGTCGGGATTGACACGGTTCATCGCGGTGGCGCTGCTCTCCGGCTACGTCTGGCTCGGCGTCGCCGGGCTCCTTGCCCTACGGTTCGGGGGCGTCGCAGCAGGACCGCAGTATGACGCGATCCTCCATGCTGTCTTCGTCGGGTTTGTCTTCTCGATGATCTTCGGCCACGCTCCGATCATCTTTCCCGCCGTGCTGGGAATCCGCGTGGCCTATCATCCGGCGTTCTACCTCCCGCTCGCCTTGCTGCACGCGTCGCTCGTCCTCCGAGTCGTCGGAGATTGCGCACCGTGGCTCCAGGGCCGCCGATGGGGCGGCTTGTTGAACGCCGTCGCCGTCATCGTCTTTTTCGCAAACATGGCGTATGGCATCCTCGCGTCGCGCACGCGCGCCGAGTCCGCGCGTGCGGAGCGGGCTGGACCTCTCGCGCCACACTCACGCGTGGATACACCATGACTGCCGATCGAAACGCCGCCACCGAACTGGAGGGCGTCGTCGCCCAGTCCGCGCTCGTCGAGTACCAGCTCGGCGCCGTGGTCAGCCGCACGCTGGTCAAGAAGTCCGCGGGCACCGTCACGGCCTTCGCGTTCGACGCCGGAGAGGGATTGAGCGAGCACACCGCTCCTTTCGACGCGCTCGTGCTGATGGTCGAGGGAGAATCCGAGATCTCCGTCGCCGGCACGCCCTACCGCCTGACCGCCGGGCACTTGCTCCGGCTCCCCGCGGGCCAGCCCCATGCCGTCAAGGCCGTCACGCCGTTCAAGATGATGCTCATCATGATCCGGGCCTAGGCGCGGCGGCCTTGCCACGCCTCGGAGCGTCGGCTGTAAAGATGGCCTCGACGCATAGGTTTCGGTCGAACCAGCTCTACCGCCCAACACGCCCAAGCAGCTTAGCCTTCCCACCTTCGTCCTGGCTCGTTGATCCGTGTTTTCAAGGCTTACCGTAGATCCAATACGTCTCAGGGGCCGTGTAGCATTCTGCATATCCAGCCCCCGCAACCATTCAAGTAGTTAAAATCAAAGGGGCCGAGTCGATCGGCCCCTTTGATTGTCTGCACGTGTCTCTGAAGCTTTTCGACCTAGCGGCCGCTTGCCGCGCCTGTGGCGTCTGGCGATTCAGCAGCCCTGAGCGGGCACGCGGCGCGGACCGGTCAGATCACGCCTTCGCGCTTCATCTCCGCCACCGCCTGGGCGGTCAGACCCAGCCAGTCGCTCAGCACTTGGTCCGTATGCTCGCCGAGCACGGGCGACGAGGTGAGGCGCGAGGTCTTTCCATCGACGCGCACTGGCCAGCCCGGCATCTTGAACGGGCGGTGCACGGGATGGACCATGGTCTGCATGATGCCGCGCGCCTCGAACGTGACGTCCTTGTTCAGCTCATCCGTGTCCAGCACCGCCCCGGCCGGAATGCCGGCGTCGCCCACCAGCTTCATGGCATCGAGCTTGGTGTGCTTGCGGGTCCACGCGGAGATGACCTCATCCACCTCGGCTTCCCGCTCGACGCGGTCGGCGGGGGTCAGGTAGCGCTGGTCGCCGATCAGATCCTGCCGATCGATCAGCTTCAGCAGGCGGTCCCAATGGTCCGGGTTCGCTCGGCTGGTCATGATGTAGACGTAGTCGTTCGGCCCGCCCGGCGCACACGGATAGAGCCCCATGGGCGCGTTGCTCACACCGGGCACCTTGCTGCCGCCGCGTTCGGCCGCCTTCCCGGTCAGGCCCTGAGTCGCGAAGTTGATGCGCATGTAGTGCAGCATCGCGTCCTGCATGGCGACCTGCAGGCGATGGCCCTCGCCCGTCTCGCGGCGCTTGTACAGCGCGCCCAGGATCGTGATCGCCATCAGCATGCCGGTGCCGGTATC
>DATHGT010000228.1:0-3408 GCA_035317605.1 Candidatus Acidiferrum sp.
ACGCCCGCTGCGTTTCCGCGAAGAGATCCTCGTCGCAGTTGGTCAGCACGCCCAGACGATAGCCGTCGGCCCGCAGACCGGCCAGCATCGGCTCGGCGTCCTCGAACACGCGCATCGTTCCCCATTGCTGGGGCAGGCGGCGCGCCTGCGATTCGGTCAGCGGAACGCCGACGTGCTCGGCCGCGCGCAGCAGGCCGGCCGCGAGCACGTCCTTGTAGAGCCGGTGCGGCGTTTCTGTCTCCAGCGCGCGCTCGAACCGGTCGTAGGCGCGCACCACCTCGGCCGTCCGCTCGCCGAACAGCGGCGCGAGGATCGCGGAGAAGCCCGACAGCCAGTCCACGAGCGTGCCGAAGCAGTCGAAGGTCACCCAGCGCATGGGTGTTCTACATCACCACCGTGATCTGCTCGACCGGGAAGTTGGAGATGATCTCGATCTTGTCGTCGTGGACGATCAGCATCTCCTCGATGCGCACGCCCCACTCGTACTTCTTGCCGTGCTGGGTCTCCAGCGCGAAGACCATGCCCGACCGGATCTCCAGCGGGTGATCGAGCGACCAGATCCGCGAGATGACGGGCTGGTCGTACTGGGCCAGGCCGAGCCCGTGACCCCACAGGTTGGCCGCGGCCTGGTCCTCTTCCTCGTAGCCCCACGCTTCCTTGGCCGACGGCCACTTGAGCGCGATGTCGCGGGTGGTGGCGCCGACCCGCACCGCGTGGATCGAGTCGTAGAGCCACTTGAGCGCGGTCGCGTAGTAGTCCTTCATCTCCTGCGTCGGCTCCTTGCCCACGCAGTAGGTCCGGTAGTAGCAGGACTTGTAGCCGTTCCAGGTGAGCGCGGCCAGGTCCATGAACACGATCTCGCCGGGCTTGATGATGCGGTCGGAGAAGTTGCGCCAGTTCGGCCAGGTGTTCGGCCCCGACGAGACGATGACGTCCTCGACGTCCTCCATGCCCGGCACGCTATAGAGGTACTCCATGATGTGCGCGGTCACCTGGTTCTCGGTGAGCCCGGGCCTGAGGTAGCGCATGGTCTCCCAGTGGGCGGCGTCGCCGATGGCCCCGACGATGCGCAGGCACTCCTGCTCGTCGACGTTCTTGATGGCCCGCGCTTCCATCATGGGCGTCATGCCGTCCGCCCACTTGATCTTCTTCTCCCCGAACGTGCTGAGCATGTTGATGTCGATGAAGTCGACGCCGAGCGTCTGGTCCGCCACCTGGTAGCGGTCCATCTCCTTGAGGATCGCGTTGGTGAACTTCTCGACCTGCTGCTTGGAGGCGGGGCCGGCCGCGCCCTTGATCCACGCGTAGGAGTACCGGATGTTCTGCTCGGGAATCCACGGCGCGTGGCGCTGGATCTGAAAGCCGATGTCGCCCTGCTCGAACAGCACGGGCGCGCCGTCGCCGCACAGCAGCGCGTAGCGAAGCCCGGGCTTGAGCCGGTTCCATCCAGGAGTCAGCGTGCTGGTGACGTAGCGGACGTTCTCGTCGTACATGAGGAGCAGCGCGCCCAGGTTGTGGGCCTTCATGCGCTCGCGGGCGCGCTCGAGCCGGTACTTCCGCAGACGGTCCCAGTTGATCCGCTGTTGCCAGTCCACGCCGGCGATGCCGAAATTGCCCATGCGTTCCTCCGGTGAGGTTGGTGGTCGGTGCCAGGTGCGCGAGGATATTCCGCCAGTCCCCCGGCGAAATCAAGGCGCCGGCGGGCCGAGGCGGACGAGTCGCATGGTCTCGCCGCCGACGAACGGCGCTTCGAGCACGCGGAGGCCGGGCGGCATCTGCCGCTCGTGGCGCTCCCAGTTCTCCTGGTTGACGACCACGACGGGGCGTTCCGGTTTCGCCACGTAGGCCGCCAGGTCCGAGGGGAAATCCAGCGTCTTCAGATTGCGCCCGAGGTAGTAGTCGATCTGGAGATACTCGCCCTTGCTCACGAACACCCCGACCTCGCCCCCGCGGGCGTGACGCTCGACGGTGGCGGCCAGCGCCTTGAAGTTCCCCTTGGCGTTGATCCGGCCGTTATAGATCCAGACGCCGGAGAAGAGCGCCACGGCCATGGCCGCCGCCGTCCATGTGACGACCGCGGCGCGTCGCGGGCGGCGGTCGTCGGCCGCCCACCAGGCGACCAGCAGGGCCAGTCCCGGATACAGCGACAGCAGGTAACGCACACGCTGGCTCGTGGCGGCCATGATCAGCACGAACTGCACGGCGAACCAGAGGATCGCGAACCGCACCGGCGGCTCGGACCGCGTACGAAACGCGTGGACGAACGCGAAGGGCGCCAGCAGCGTCCACGGAAGGAACCCGCCCAGGAGCTCGAGGAACTGGGCGGCGAAGGTGCCGGGCCGGGGCGCCCTGAAGTAGTACCGGATCCAGTCGAGCCACAGGACGCCTCTGACGACGCGGTCGGTCTCGCTGAACGCGACGAACGGGACGAGCCACACCAGGCTGAGCGCGACGAAGAGCGCCACGCCCGGGAGACTCCACAGCTTGCGCAGCCCGGACACGCCGTGCTCGGTCCACAGCCACACGATCGCGACGGCGAGCGGCAGGAGTCCCGCCGGGCCCTTGACGAACACGCCGAGCGCCAGCATCGCGTAGAACGCCACCAGCGCGGTCCCGCCGGCCGGCCCCGTCATGGCTCGCCAGAAGGCGTAGCCGGCGAAGGTGGCGAAGGCGATCATGGGCACGTCGGGCAGAATCATCTGGCTGTGCGCGAACACGCCGTAGCTCGTGGCCATGACGAGCGCCGCCCACAGTCCCGCCCGACGACCGAACAGGGTCTGGGCGAGCAGAAACGCGCCGAGCACGGTCGCCACCGTGGCGAGCGCGCTCGGCAGCCGCGCCGACCCATCGGTGACGCGTCCCCTCCACCACGACCCCGCCGCGATGCTCCAGGGGTGCAGGGGCGGCTTGTTGCGATAGGGCACGCCGCGCACCTTGACGTCGAACCAGACGTGACGATTCAGCATGTCGCGCGCGATCAGCGCGAACCGCGCCTCGTGCGAGGTGACGATCAGACGCTGGCTCACCGGCGGCACCACGAGCACCGCCGCCAGGGCGACGACCAGAACGGCGTCCCGCAGGACGGTGGCGGCGTGTGCGCGTGGTGGTGCGGCCATGGCGCCCGCGCATCGTAGCACCGGCGATGCCGATGGGCGGACGGTTTCACGACGCCGGAGACTTCGCGCGTGACTCGCCCCGCGCGTCGCTGTATCCCCCTCGCTCAGGATGACCGCGAAGGTCGTGCTGACCGATTACGTGTGGGATTCCCTCGACGTCGAGCGACGGACCCTCGAGGGCCTGGCCACGCTGGTGCCGCTCCAAACCAAGACGCCGGCCCAGTTCCTGCCCGAGGCCGAGGACTGCGACGCGCGGCTCAACACCTACGCCGGCCCCATCACCGCGGACGTG
>DATHGT010000229.1:0-3770 GCA_035317605.1 Candidatus Acidiferrum sp.
GTAGCGCTTCACGGTGTCGGCGCCGTGGCGCTCGCAGAGCCGGAGGAACGCGGTCTCGGCGATGTGACAGGCCGCGAGCTGCGAGCGCATGTCGCCGAACACGCGATTGGGGATGCGCACGTTCTTCTCGATCAGGCGGAAGAGCGTCTCGTTGGGCTCGCCCGCGTCGTACATCTTGACGGGCGGGATGCGCAGCCCTTCCTGGTAGCACTCGGTCGAGTCCGACGCGTTGGACCCGGCCACGCGCCCGCCCATGTCGGTCTGGTGGCAGACCGTCGCCGCGAAGGCCAGCCGCTCGCCCCGGTAGAAGAGCGGCTTGAGGATGAACACGTCGGGCAGGTGCATGCCGCCCTCGAACGGATCGTTCAGACAGTAGATATCGCCCTCGCGCATCCGATCGCCGAAGCGTCGGATCGTCGCGGCCAGCGCGTCGGGGATCGAGCACAAGTGCGCGGGCAGGGTCAGGCCCTGGGCCACGGTCTTGCCCTCGGCGTCGCAGAACGCGGTCGAATAATCCATGACGTCCTTGAGCACCCCGGAATACGCGGTGCGAAAGATCGTCAGCGCCATCTCGTCCGCGATCGAGAACAGCGCGTTCTTGAACAGCTCGGAGGCGATGGGATCGGGCTTCATGCTCATGGCGTCACCTCGATCACGATGTTGCCGTAGTCGTCGAGCTGGGCGCGTGCGTCGGGTGGGATCACGCAGGTGGCGTCGTATTCCTCGACGATGCAGGGGCCGACGCGTGGGGTGGCGAGATCGGCGCGGCGCAGGATCGGCGTGGCCAGGCGTCCGTGCTCGGGGCCGAAGTAGACGTCGCGGCTGCCGCCACCGGCGAGCGCGACCGGCAGCTGCACGCGATCGGGAATCCGCGAGTGTTCGGGAATGCCCTGGGCGACCAGGCGCAGCGTGACCAGCTCAACCGGCTCGTCCGGGCCGGCGCGGTGGCCGTAGGTGCGCTCGTGCTCACGGCCGAATGCTTCTTCGATGACGCCGATCGACGATCGATCGAGCGTTCCCGTCGGCATCGGCACGGTCAGCTCGAACGACTGGCCCTGATAGCTCAGGTCGGCCTGGCGCTTGAGGCGGACCGCGGCGCCCGTGAAACCCTCCTCCGCGAGCTGGGCTGACGCCTCGGCTTCCATGCGCCGCCACGTCTCGTTCAGCTCGGCGAGGTCGAGCTGGAGCGTCCGCCGCCGGTACGTGCGGACGTAGTGATGCTCGACGTCGCCGTAGAGCAGGCCGAACGACGAGAAGAGGCCGGGCGCGGGCGGAACCACGATGCGCCGCATCTCGAGCTGGCGGGCCATGCCGCCGGCGAAGAGGGGGCCGTTGCCGCCGAAGGCGAACAGCGTGTACTCGCGCGGATCGCGGCCGCGCTCGCTGGAGACGGACTTGATCGCGCGGATCATGTTCGAGGCGGCGATCAGGTGGGCGCCGTAGGCGGCGTCCATGAGCGAGAGCCCGAGCGGGCGCGCGACGCGCTGCTCGAAGACCTCGTGCGACCGCGCGGCGTTGAGCTTGAGGGCGCCGCCGACCAGATGCGCGGGGTTGATGTAGCCGAGGATCACGTTGGCGTCGGTGATGGTCGGCTCGGTCCCGCCGAGGTCGTAACAGAGCGGACCGGGCGAGGCGCCCGCGCTGCGCGGGCCGACCTGGAGCGCGCCGCCCGTGTCGATCCAGCAGATCGATCCGCCGCCCGCGCCGACCTCCGCGAGATCGACGGCGGGCACGCGCAGGAGATAGCCGGCGCCGGTGAGCAACCGTGAGCCGTGCATGATGCCGCCGCCCACCTGGTACTCGGACGCGCGGTTGATCTCGCCGTCCTCCACGATGGACGCCTTGGCGGTGGTCCCGCCCATGTCGAAGGTGATGACCTTGTCGAGCCCCACGCGCCGCGCGACCGCCTGCGAGCCGACGACCCCGGCCGCCGGCCCCGACTCGATGATGTGCATGGGCATGCGCGAGGCCGCGTCCGCGGTCATGAGCCCGCCGTTCGACTGCATGATCAGGAGCGGCGCGCCGACGCCGATCTCCGCCAGCCCCGTGCGCAGGGTCGCGAGATAGCGCTGGACCACCGGCATCACGTAGGCGTTGATCACGGTGGTCGACGTGCGCTCGTACTCCTTGATCTCGGGCAAGACCTCGGAGCTGATGCAGAGCGGCAGGTGGGGGGCGCGGCGCTCGACGATCGCCTTGATCCGCGCCTCGTGAATCGGGTTCGCGTACGAGTTGATCAGGCACACCGCGAGGGCCTCGATGCCCTCGGCGAGCAGACGATCGAGCGCGCGCTCGACGTCGGCGTCGTCCAGAGGCGTCAGGATCTCGCCGCGCGCGTTGATCCGCTCGGCGACCTCGACGCGCAGGTACCGCTCGACCAGCGCCGGCGGCTTCTCCCACGTGAGGTCGTAGAGCCGCGGCATGCGCAGCCGCCGCAGCTCCAGCACGTCGCGAAACCCCCGCGTCGTGATGAGCCCGGTCCGGGCGCCGCGCAGCTCGAGGATCGCGTTGGAGGCCACCGTCGTCCCATGGATGACCTCGTCGGCCAGGGCGCCATCGAGCCGGGTCTCCCCGAACAGCTCGCGCAGCCCCTCCACGATCGCCCGCGCGTAGTCGTCGACGCTGGAGGAGACCTTCTTGGTGTGGACCCGCCCGTCATCGCCGAGCAGCACGATGTCCGTGAACGTCCCGCCGATGTCCACACCGACCCGGAACCGCGCGGCCGTCATATCCTCACCACCTTGGCCAGTATCACGATCCGCCTCGTGACAGTGCAATTCGAACCCGGCGCGATCATACCCCGGCGCGACCACGCATGTATCCCTTCAGACGCGTATCCAATATCAGACACGTTGCGAGATCCGAATGCGCGGCTCTATCATGGTCGCGTGGTGCCGGCGAACCGCCAGAGCATACATCGAGACGAACAGTCACGGCGATGACACCGTGTGAGTTCGTGCTTCCGGAGAGACCAGTCTCCCAGCAGGTGCGTCGCCGAACACGACTGCGTGAGTGGAAGCAGCTGGTCGCCGAACGTGCCCGCTCCGCCATCGAAGCGCCTCGGGTGTTGGCGACCGAGCCGGTCGCGTTACGCCTTTTGTATCTCTACGATGACATTGCTCTCGATGTCGACAATATCCTGAAACCGATCCTGGACGCCTTGATCGGCGTCTTACTCGAAGACGACTCCGTCATCACCGACGTAGAGATTCGGCGCCGCTGGCGCCGTGCATCGTTCACCTACAACGCGATTTCTCCGATTCTTGCCGCCGGCCTGTCGCTCGATCGGGAGTTCGTGTACGTTGCGTTGAGTGATGCGCCGGCTCAGGATGTACTTCCATGACATCGCAGCCTCTCAAAGCGAACGTGATCGCCAAGGTCGCCGAGGACTATCGGCGTCGGGGTTATGACGTCGAGGTCGAACCCAGCGGGCCTTCCCTGCCCGAATTTCTGGGCGAGTACCGCCCGGACCTGATCGCGCGGGGTTGTGGGGAGACGGTGGTCGTCGGGGTCAAGGTCGGCACGCGCATGTCGGTCGCCGAGCGTCTTCGCGACGTGGTGGAGCAGATCAACCGTCGACCCGGCTGGCGATTCTCCCTGGTGTTCGTGAATCCCGAGCATCCCGATCAGCTCACCGAAGCGAAACCTGCGCCCCTATCCCTCCTACAGGAACGCGCCAAGAGTGCCGACGCTCTCTTTCAGGCGGACCAGAAGGAGGCGGCCTTCCTTCTTCTCTGGAGCGCCGTCGAAGGCACGCTTCGCCTCCTTGC
>DATHGT010000230.1:0-4068 GCA_035317605.1 Candidatus Acidiferrum sp.
CGACGTTGTCGAGGAAGTACCGGTCGTGGGTGATGGCGACGACCGTCCCCGGGTATTCCTTCAGATACCGCTCGAGCCACGCCACCGATTCGGCGTCGAGGTGGTTGGTCGGCTCGTCGAGCAGCAGCATGTCCGGCCGCGACAGCAGCAGCCGGCAGAGCGCGACCCGACGCCGCTCGCCACCGGAGATCTTGGCGACGTCCGCGTCGCCGGGCGGGCAGCGCAGCGCGTCCATAGCCAGCTCCACCGTGCGATCGAGGTCCCAGGCGTTGGCGGCGTCGATCTGGTCTTGCAATCGCGCCTGCTCCTCGAGCAGCTTCTCCATCTCGGCGTCGCCCATCGGCTCGCCGAGCTTCGCGCTCACCGCCTCGAAGCGGTCGAGCACCGCGCGGGTCTCCCCCACGCCGTCGTTGACGTTGCCCCGCACGTCCTTGGCGGGATCGAGCTGCGGCTCCTGCGGCAGGTGTCCCACACGCAGCCCGTCGGCGGCCCACGCCTCGCCGAGGAAGTCGTCGTCGACGCCGGCCATGATCCGGAGCAGCGACGACTTGCCCGCCCCGTTCGCGCCGAGCACGCCGATCTTCGCCCCGTGGAAGAACGACAGCCAGATCCCTCGCAAGATCTCCCGCTTGGGCGGAACGACCTTCTTCAGATCCTTCATCACGTACGCGTATTCGCCCGCCATCGCCGTCCATTCTCCTTGCGTGCTGGCCCGGCCTCGCGGCGGCCGTCGTCGAGCCGTCGGGGCCGGGCCGCCTGATTCGAGGCCCTCGCCATGAGAGCATAGCCGACATGACCACCCAGATCCTCACGACCCACATCGGAAGCCTGCCGCGGCCCGACGATCTCGCGGCGCTCCTTCGACAGAAGGACGCGGGCGCGGCGATCGATCGCGCGGGATTCGAGGCGCGGGTGCGCTCCGCGGTAGAGGACGTGGTCCGCAAGCAGCGGACGACCGGCCTCGACATCGTCAACGACGGCGAGCAGGGCAAGCCGGATTACTCGACGTACATCAAGGATCGCTTCACCGGCTTCGAGGGCGAAAGCGCGACCATGCCGATGGGGGCGGACCTCAAGGACTTCCCCGCCTTCGCCGCGCGGACTCGCACGGCCGCCTCGGAGCGGCGGCCGACCTGTTCCGGGCCGATCGCGTGGAAGGACTTCGGCGCCGTCGAGCGGGACATCGAGAACCTCAGGCGCGCGGCCCAGCAGGCCGGAGGGGCCCAGGTCTTCATGACCGCGGTGTCGCCGGGGCAGGCCTCGCGCTTCCTGCTGAACCGCTACTATCCCAGTCACGAGGCGTACGTCCACGCGCTGGCCGAGGTGTTGAAGCGCGAATACACCGCCATCGTGGGCGCCGGCTTCGTGCTCCAGATCGACTGCCCGGACCTCGGCTCCGGCCGCAACAACCAGTTCCAGCACCTCACGCTCGCTGAGTTCCGGAAGATGGCGGCCCTGCACGTCGAGGCCCTCAACTCCGCGGTGGCCGAGCTGCCTCCAGATCGTATGCGCATGCACGTCTGCTGGGGCAACTACGAAGGGCCGCACCACCGGGACGTTCCCCTGCGCGATATCATCGATATCCTTCTCACGGCGCGGCCCGCCGGCCTTTCCGTCGAGGGCGCCAACCCGCGGCATGCCCACGAGTGGAACGTGTTCGAGACCGTTCGGCCTCCCGAAGGCAAGGTGCTCATCCCGGGCGTGATCGACACCACGACGAACTTCATCGAGCACCCGGAGCTGGTCGCGCAGCGGATCCTTCAATACGCGCGCGTCGTCGGACCCGAGCACGTGATCGCGGCCGTCGACTGCGGCTTCGCGACTTTCGCCAGCCGGCCCACCGTCGAGCCGGAGATCGCGTGGGCCAAGCTCGGCTCGCTGGTGGAGGGCGCGCGCCTGGCCTCGGGACAGCTTGATTGAGTCGAGACAGCTTGATTGATAGAAAGCGCACGTCGTACGCGCTCGAAGGCAGCGCGATCGAGCGCCAGCTCGATCGCTACGTGATCAGGGGGGTTTGGGGGGTGAGTCTCGCACCCCCCAATCAAACGAAACAAGGAGGACGTGATGGGATTGCTGGACGGCAAGGTGGCGGTGGTGACGGGCGGGGGGACGGGGATCGGGCGCGCGGTGTCGCTGGATCTGGCGCGGTCGGGGGCCAGCGTGGTCGTGAACGACTACGGCGTCAGCGTGGACGGCCGCGATCCGTCGAGCGCGCCGGCCAACGAGGTCGTCGAGCTGATCCGCAAGGGCGGCGGCAAGGCCATCGCCAGTCCCGAGAGCGTGGCCACGATGGCCGGCGGCAAGGCGGTGATCGATCTGGCCCTGCGCGAGTTCGGCGACCTGCACGTGCTCGTCTGCTGCGCGGGCATCCTGCGCGAGCGGATGATCTTCAACATGACCGAGGAGGAGTGGGACGCGGTCATCGCCGTCCACCTGAAGGGGCACTTCGCGACCATGCGCTACGCGACCGCGCACATGCGCGAGAAGAAGTCCGGCAGCATCGTGGGCTTCACGTCGTCGGCGGGTCTCGAAGGCAGCCCCGGCCAGCCGAACTACTCCGCGGCCAAGGAAGGCATCGTGGGGCTCATGCGCTCCACCGCGCTCGCCATGGCCAAGTACGGCGTGCGCTGCAACGCGATCGCCCCCACCGCCGATACGCGGATGACCCAGCGCCTGCCCGACGGTCGTCGTGGCGCGGCCACCGCGACTCCGCCCGAGGCCATCGCGCCGGTCGTGACGTTCCTGGCCAGCGATCGCGCCGCCCACATCACCGGCCAGGTCATCGCCGTCCGCGGCAACGAGGTCAGCGTCTACGTCCAGCCCGCTCCGTTGCGCACACTGACCGGCGCCGAGCCGTGGACGGGAGAGAAGCTCGCGGAGGTCTGGGACCGCTCACTCGGCGAAGACCGCCTCCGCCGCCTCGACGCCCTGAACATCCAATGGCCCCCGCCCAAGTCGTAACGGTTGCCCGCTGACGCGATCGAGCCCCAGCTCGATCGCGGCGCGAATCAGGGGGGTTTGGGGGGTGCGTCTCGCACCCTCCCAATCAAACAATCCCGCACCCCCCAATCAAACAATCACGCGCTCCGCGAACTCTCACCGCGTTGCCCGCCCACCAACCTTCGGTGCTCGGGCATCATGCAGCGGTCCTGGACGACCAGGATGCCGGCGCGGGCGAGCGTCTCGGCGGCGCCGTCGTGACGGATGCCGAGCTGAAACCAGACCACGGCGGGACGCCACGACAGTGACAGGATCTCGCGCGCGTGCCCCGGCAGAAACTCCGGACGCCGGAACACGTCGATGACCTCGACGGGCTCGGCGAGGTCGGCGAGCGTCGCCGCCACCGGGCGACCGAACAACGAGCGGCCGGCCAGCGTGGGATTGACGGGCAGGATGCGATAGCCGCGCGCGGCCAGGTACGCGGGCACGTAGAACGCCGGCTGGTCGACGCCGGCCTTGGCGCCGAGCACGGCGACCGTCCGCGCCGTGGTGAGGATCCGCGTGAGACCGGTGTCGTCGGACACGAGGAGACTCTTCCAGTCACTCATGACTGATCATCCTACAACCGCTCGGATCAGTTCCGCTCCTAGAACGTTCACGCGCCAGCGGCGCACTCCGTCGACGCGGGCGAGCGCGTCGAGATCGCGGGGGTCGGCCTCCGCGATGACGCGGATCAGCCGGTTGGGCAGGAGCACTCCGGGATCGAGCCCGAGGCGTGGCGCGGCCTCCGTCCGCCAAAGACGCAGCGCGTCGATCCGGCGGCGCGCCGCGTTGGAGAGCGACGGGCCTCGCGAGCGCGACGCGACGGGAGCGGCGGGCAGCGCGTTCCGGCCTCGCGCGATCGCTTCGAGAATCGTGCCGCCCCAGCGCGCGATCACCCGAGGCGTACACCCGACGACGGCGGCCAGCGTCTCGGTGTCGTGGGGCATGGTCTTGGCCAGCGCCACCAGCGTCGCCTCCGAGAGGATCTTGAACGGTGGGCGATCGGCGGCGAGGGCCAGCTGCTCGCGGAGCTCGTAGAGCTCGTGCATGATCGCGAGCCCTGATGCCGACAGCTCACGCGCGCCC
>DATHGT010000231.1:0-6122 GCA_035317605.1 Candidatus Acidiferrum sp.
GCCTGTCCGTCGCGCTCCTCGACGTGCGGCGCGCGGTCGAGCAGCGACGCCGGCAGCCGCGACGTCCACAAATCCGCGGGCAGCTGGCTGAGGTCCATGTGGTCGTCGCAGGAGATGAGCCGGTCAGTCATGTGATCCTCCTGGTCTGCGTGCGTATTCTACCTGACGAGGGCGATCGGGTCGGTACGCGGGGGCGGCGGTGACTCACGAGGAGGCCCAGAGCTTGCCAGTGGCGAGCCGGGCACCCTCCGTCAGGGCGGCGAGCTTCAGCCATACCGCGGTCGGGTGGACGTCGTTGAACCGGGTGCCCGAGGCGGCGAAGCCGCAATCGGCGCCGGCGATGACGTTCTCCCGTCCCACGATCCGGGCGAAGCGGACGATGCGCTCGGCGATCAGCTCGGGGTGCTCAACCAGGTTGGTAGTGTGGCTGATGACGCCCGGAATCAGGATCGTCCCGGCCGGAGGCTTCCACTGCTCGAAGACGTGGTACTCGTGCTCGTGCCGCGGATTGGCCGCCTCGAACGAGAAGGCGCCGGCCTTGATCTTGAAGAGCACGTCGACGATGTCCTTCAGCTCCATGTCGTGCACGCGCGGGCCGACGTCGATGCTGTAGCACGTGTGGAAGCGGACGCGCTCGGGCGGGATGTCCAGCAGCGCGTGGTTGATCGCCTCCACGCGCCGGGCCGCCCAGGTGCGGCAGTCCGCCACGCTCGCGCCGGGATTCATCATGTAGTGGGTGACCAGCCGAGGGTCGTCGACCTGGAGCACGAAGCCCGCGTCGACGATCGCCCGGTATTCCTCGTGGAGCGCGTCGGCCAGCGCCCCCTCGTACTCCTCCTCCGTCCGGTAGAAGCGGTTCGGCAGCGTGGCGAAGATGTACGAGGGCGCGATGGCAGGGAGGAACACCTCCTCGTGCGGTCGGCCCTGCAGCGCGGCCTTCAGTGTCGCGACGTCCGCCCGCACGGCGTCCTGACCCCGGTAGGCCACGGGCCCCGTGCAGACGTCGATGCCGTACCGGCGGCTGTTGCCGCGTCCCCCGAGCCCCTCCGCGATGCGGTCGGACCATGCATAGTACTCGGGGAAGTCCAGGTACTCCCGGCTCGCCGCGCGCGTGCTTCCGTCCTGCCCGGGTGGGGCCGGATGGCGCTCGAAGCCCGTGAAGCGCTCGACGATGTACCCGAAGAAGCTTGCCTTGCCCTGCTCGCCGTCGGTGACGATATCGACACCGGCGTCCGTCTGCCGGCGGACGACGTCGGCGACCGCCTCTGGCACCAACCGGATGTAGGCCTCGCGGTCGTACGGCTGCCCCCGTTCCTTCGCCGCCAGGACCTGGACCAGGGCATCGGGCCGGGACAGACTGCCGACGTGCGTCGTGAGAATCCGGTCTGTACTACGCTTCATCGGTCAGAACGGCGCGGTGCCCTTGACGACCGTGCGCTGCAGGACGCGCCGATGGCGGCCCATGTCATAGTTGCTGACGGCACGGTGCAGGAGGCAGCGGTTGTCCCAGATCACCAGGTCGCCGGCGCGCCATCGATGGGAATAGACGAAGCGCGGCTCGGTCGCGTGCGCGAGCAGACGGTCCAGCAGAGCGCTGCCCTCGGCCTCCGGCATGCCGACGACGTGGGAGGCGTGGTTGCCGAGGTACAGCGCCTTCTCGCCGGTGTCCGGATGCGTGCGCACCAGCGGATGCACGACGGGCGGGCGCTCGCGCGTCTCTTCCTCCACTGGCGTCAGGCCGAGGTGGCGGCGGCTCGCCTCCCAGCTGTGCACGACGCGGAGACCGGCGATGGCCGGCTTGGACTCTTCGGGAAGGGCGGCGTACGCCGCCGCCGCGTTGGCGAACTGGGTGTCGCCGCCGTCGGGCGGCAGCTCGAGCGCGTGCAGCATGGTCAGCAGCGACGGCTCCGCGTGGTACGACTTGTCGGTGTGCCAGGAGTAGTTGCCGACGGCATCGGGCGCCGCCGTCGGCTGGCTGTGCTCGTCGAGGTTGTGGACGGTGTGCACGACCGGCAGACGCTCGCCGCTGGGCAGGCGCCGCACGTTCCCCTCGATCTCGCCGAACGACAGCGTGAGCGCGTGCTGCTGCTCGGCGCTGAGCTGCTGGTCGCGAAACACCACGATCCGGTGCGCGAGGAGCGCGTCATTGATCGCGCGCTCGAGCGGCGGCGTGAGCGGCTGCGACAGGTCCACCCCGGTGATCTCGGCGCCCGCGATGTCGGAGAGGCGCCGCAGCGTGAACTCCGTGGCCACGATCATGTAAGGGCTCCTCTGGTATGCCTCGTTCGGTGCGGGCATGATACCGCCGATGCGCTCAGTCGAGTCCACCCATCTGGCAGACGATCCGCCATTCGGCTCCCGTCACAGGCTGGACCGACAGGCGGGGGAGCCTGACCAGCACCATGCCGGTGAGGCGTTGATTCGCCTTGATGCGGTCGAGGCCCACCGGTGTCGGCAGCTTCCGCTCCGCGGCGACCTCGACGGCGCACCAGGCGGAGTCGGTCGAATCCGGATGCGCCTCCGCGGTCACCCTGACAATGCCGACGATCGCGCGCTCCTTGCCGGTGTGATAGAAAAACGCCTCCTCGCCCTTCTTCATGGCGCGCAGGTGATTCCGGGCCGAGAAGTTGCGGATGCCTGTCCACTCCGCCCCGTCACGCCCTTTCGCGACCTGCTCGGCCCACGACCAATCGTCGGGCTCGGACTTCAGGAGCCAATATGCCATGGCACTCCTTCCTCGGGCGCGGAGTGGCGACTTTTGAAACGCCGAGATAGTCTCACGGGTGTCGGAGCCAGAGGCAAGTGCGGCCAGGAGGAACACCGATGCGGATCACCGTCGCCGACGCGATTTCTCCATCCTATTTCGTGGCCATCGCGGCCGTGCAGCTGGGATTCTTCGAACGGGAAGGCGTCGACATGGAGTTCGTCTTCCCACCCGCGGACCCGTCGCGGGCCCTGCGGGAGGGCATCGTCGACTTCTATGGCGGCTCTCCCTACACCGGCCTGCATGCTTTCCCCGGCTGGCGGGGCGGCGTCCTCCTGTGCGCTCTTTCTCACTACACCTACTGGTTCCTGGCGGTCCGCTCCGATCTCGAGTGCGAACGGGGAGACGTCGGCGCGGTGAAGGGATTGCGCCTGAGCGCGTCCACCCTGCCCGGCCTCACCATGAAACGGGTGCTCGAAGAAGCGGGCATCGATCTTCAGCGTGACAACGTCCGGATCGTCGCCACTCCCCGGCGCACCAGCCAGAACTGGGCCTGGGATGGTGTCGACGTCCTCGAGCAAGGCGTCGCGGATGGCTACTGGGGCAACGGCTTGCGGGCAGACCTCGGAGTGAAGCGAGGGATCGCCAAGATCGTGCTGGACATACGCCGCGGCGACGGGCCGCCAGCGGCCCGCCACTGGACCTTCCCGGCGCTCGTGACCACGGAGCGGCTGGTCAAAGAACGCCCCGACATCGCCGCGGGCGCGGTGCGGGCCATCGTGAAAACCCAGCGGGCGCTCCGGGCCGACCCGCAGCTGGCCACGAAGGCGGCGCAACGCCTCTTTCCCGCCGAGGAGGCGAGTCTCATCGCCTTCGAGGTGGCCCGGGATGCCCCGTTCTACGACGCGACCATCACCGAGGAGATGGTCGCCCATGCCAGCCGGTTCGCCCGCGAGATGGGCGTCCTCGAAGGTGAAGTCCGGTACGGCGAACTCGTCGCGACGCAGTTCGCTCCTCTGTGGCGGGGGTAGAGGGGTGTCGACCGAGGACCACGACGGACGCCAAAGGAGACCTGCACGAATGCCGATCAATCGACGCCAGCAGATTCAGCTGAGTCCCGACGAGCAAGCCGCGTTCTTTCGGGAGCGCAAGAAGGCCGCCCTGGCCACCATCGACAAGGACGGGTTCCCCCACGTGGTGGCGATGAATTACTTCGCCCGGGACGGCGCCTTCTACATGACCTCGTACGGAAAGGCGCAGAAGGTCGTCAACGTCCGCCGCAACCCCAAGGTGGCGCTGATGGTGGAGAGCGGTGATAGCTACGCCGAGCTGCGTGGCGTCATGATTCGCGGCCACTGCGAGGTCCTCGAAGGTCAGGATGCGGTGAAGGCGGCGTTCGAGGCGCGAGCGGACGCGCAAGGGAGTCCGGCGCCGGTTCAGCCGGGCGCTCAGGCCAGCGCCCCGAAACGCGTCGTGCTCAAGATCGTCCCCGAAAAAGTGATCAGCTGGGACCATCGAAAGCTCGGCGGCCACTACTGAGAACTGAAAGGCCGCCGCTCACCCGGCGTGGCCGGCGGCCGAGAGCCGGCGGTCGAGATCGAACGCGGCGCTGATCAGCGCGAGGTGCGTGAAGGCTTGCGGGAAGTTACCGAGGTGCTGCGCCTGCGGGCCCAGCTCCTCGCCGTAGAGTCCCAGGTGGTTGGCGTAGCCCAGCATCTTCTCGAAGAAGAATCGCGCCTTGTGCAGATCGCCCATGCGCGAGAGGCACTCCACATACCAGAAGGAACACATCGAGAACGTGCCCTCCTGGCCGGTGAGCCCGTCGGTGTAGCCGTCGCCGAGGCGATAGCGATAGACCAGCGAGTCACTCACCAGATCCCCCTCGATGGCGCGCAGCGTGGAGAGCCAGCGAGGGTCGGTGGGGGATACGAAGCGAATGAGCGGCATCAGGAGGGCGGCGGCGTCGAGCGCCTTGGAGCCGGCCGCCTGGACGAAGACCTGGCGCGCCGGATCCCAGAACCGCTCGTAGATGTCCCGATAGATCGTATCCCGCACGTCGTGCCATCGGGCCAGCGGCGCCGGGAACGAGCGCTTGCCCGCGAGACGGATGGCCCGGTCGATCGCCACCCAGCACATCACCCGCGAGTAGAGGAACTCCTGGCGCCCGCCGCGCACTTCCCAGATACCCTCGTCCTTCTCGCGCCAGTGGACGCAGACCCAGTCGATCAACCGTACGATGTTCGTCCACCCATCGTGGGGGATCGGGGATCCGTACTTGTCGTACAGGTACACCGCGTCGATCAGCTCACCGTAGATGTCGAGCTGAAGGTGCGTAGACGCGGCGTTGCCGATGCGAACCGGGCGCGAGCCCATGTACCCCTCGAGGTGCGGCAGCGTCTCCTCGGGGAGCGCGTGGCGGCCGTCGATGCCGTACATGATCCGGAGCGATCCGTCCGGCTCCAGCTCATCGACCCGTGCCATGACCCAGCGCATGAACGCTTCCGCCTCGCCGGTGTAACCGAGCCGCATGAGGCCATAGAGGGCGAAGGACGAGTCGCGGATCCAGGTATAGCGGTAGTCCCAGTTCCGGACGCCGCCGATGGTCTCGGGGAGACCGAACGTGGGCGAGGCGACGATCGAGCCGTGCGCCCGCGAGGTGAGCAGCTTGAGGGTCAGGGCGGAGCGATTCACCGTCTCGCGCCAGCGGCCCTGGTAGGTGCAGCGGTCGATCCAGCGGCGCCAGAAGTTCACGGTCTGCTTGAACGCCTCGCTCTCATAGTCCGGCTGATGGCCCGGAGAGGGTTCGTCAGCCATCACCACCTCGAGCACGAACGAGGCCGACTCGTCCGCGCCGAGGGTGAACTCCGCGACGGCGGCACCGTCCGCCAGCTGCATCGCGACCGACGAGCACAGCCGGAGGGTCAGCGTGCCGGCTCCGCTGCGGCCGACGAAGATCACCTCTCGATCGCCACGCTGCTCGACCGAGTGCGTGGCACGGGCGTAGTCGAAGCGAGGGCCGCAGTGCATGCGGAAGCGTATCTCGCCGCGCACGGTCTTCACCCGGCGCACGAGGTTGTGGGCCTGTCCGGCGTCCTGCACCGGCATGAAATCGGAGAGCTCGGCGACGCCGTCGCTGGAGAGGAAGCGGGTGAGGAGCACGTTGGTGTCGGGGAGATAGAGCTGCTTTCGCGCCGCCTCGCCGAGCTGCGGCGCGATCTGGAAGCGGCCGCCGCGCTCGGCGTCGAGGAGCGCCGCGAACACCGACGGCGAGTCGAAGGAGGGGAGACAGAGGAAGTCGATCGAGCCGTCCTTGCCCACCAGCGCCACCGTGTGGAGGTCGCCGATGATGCCGTAGTCCTCGATGGGCGCGTAGCGACTCGTCACGGGCACGACTCTATCACCGCGGCTTCACGTCGTT
>DATHGT010000232.1:0-9782 GCA_035317605.1 Candidatus Acidiferrum sp.
CCTGTCCACCGGTCAGAAAAAATGTCACACGGGCCTGCGCCACGGTGCCCGGCCACGTCCCCAGGCTCCGGACGGTCTCCTGGATGAAGTCATCGGTGAGCGCCCCCATGAAGAACGACGTCTCCTGATACCGGTTGGGCAGGGACTGGATATCGAAGAAATCTTGCGCCGGCCAGTAGGGTAACTCCACGAGCACGACGGGGCTGGCATCCTTCAAATGCGGCCCGACGATCTGGTCGAATTCCAGCCGTGTGCCGCGGAGCTGGCCGGTGAGGCGCAGGGTTGTCGGCCCAGGCCTGTTCCCCGGCAGGGCGATGACGGAGAACTGCGCACCGACCGCGTTCGGCGCCTGCTCCAGCACCCTGCCGATCCGCGCGAAAACATCCTGGATGCCTGCGGGGGTCGCCTTCCAGGTTGCGACAAACCCTACGAGGTTGGACGCGGGTTTGGTGCGCAGCCGCCAGCTGACCGCGTATCCGAGATTGCCGCCGCCTCCGCCGCGTATCGCCCAGAACAGATCTGGATACTGGCTACTCGATGCGGTGACCCGTTCTCCGGTGCCGAGGACCAGATCCACGCTCTCGACCAGATCGCAGCCCACACCGTTGTCGCGCATGTCCAGTCCGATGCCGCCGCCCATGAGGAAAGCGCTCGCGCCCACGGCCCCGCAACGGCCATGGACGATGGTGTGGCCGCCGACGCCGTCCTTGTCGGCCGTCTTCTTCAGCACCGCGAAAATATCGCGATTCAGCGCGCCGCCCTGCACTTCGAGTATCCCGTCCCGATACGTGACGTCGCGCATCAGTCCGCCGTGGATCACGAGGCCAGGGACCGTGCTGCAACCGGCGTAGCTGTGGCCGCCGGAGCGCGGCACCATCGGTATGCCAGCCTTCCGTGCCCATAGTATCGATTCGCTGACTTCGTCCGGGTTGCTCGGGAGCACTACCGCGAGCGGCTTATCCGGATCGATGGGAAGGTCCGGGCGGTAATAGCGTAAATTTTCCGGTCGGGTGAGTGGCGTGAACCGGGGGTCGTCCGGCCGGAAAACGCGGTTCTTGACCAGTTCCTCCAGCTTGTCCCAATCGGCTTCGCTTGCGGCTTGCGCCAGAGCGGCTCGTGCGACTCGCGGAACGAAGGGCATGGCAAGGGTGGCAGCGGAACCGGCCAGCCACGACCGCCGCGATAGCTCTCTGTGCATGATCCCCTCAGCCATTCGTACCTCGACCCTGGCCGCCCGAACTATCTTCGGACAAGAGACACAGTGAACACAAGTCACGCCTCCCTGAGTTCCGCGTCTGCGAACTCAGCCCAGTTCCTCCGCCAGCCGGAGTAATCGCTGGGTTCATGCTGAAGCCGGACGGGTTCTTCGACCGGAGCCCGGCGCTCGACGTGCCGCCGTCGCCCCACGGCGAGGGCGGCCCGCATTGCCACTGACGCGCGTCACCCGTGCCGAGACTGCGATGCCGGGACGCCGACCAAGAACGCCGCGTCCCGATCGCTACGGGCGCTTGGCGACCATCGCCAGCACGGGACGGTCGGTCGGGAACGCGAGCGGCGGCGGCGCGGCGGGATCGAACCAGCCCACCGCCTCCGCGTCGTCGCCCGCGCACGGCTTCACGCTCGGGTCGAGCAGCCGCGCGCTGAACCAGATCCCGACGGTGGGCCGCTCCGGATCGTGGCGGTTCACCGTCACCTGAAGCACGTCGCCGATCTCGACGGCCACGCCGGCCTCCTCGATCGCCTCGCGGGCCGCGGCCGCTCTCAGATCCTCGCCCCACTCCACGTAGCCGCACGGGACGCACCACTGGCCGGCGCCGAACTGGCCGTGCGCGCGCTGCACGAGGAGCACGCGGCCCGCCGCGTCGCGGACCAGCGCGGCGACGCCCACGCCCATGTTGGCGAAGAACACGAAGCCGCAGGCCGCGCAGGTGGGACGCGGCAACGCGTGATCGAGCGCCGACGCGCAGCGTGGGCAGAACCGCCAGTCGTCGCCGAGCGTCACGCGTCCTTCAGCATGACAACCGGCTTGGGCAGGGTGACGAGGAAGACGCATCCGCCGTCGGAGGCGGCCGCATGCTTGGCGTCCGGCGGCGTATAGAGATAGTCGCCTACCTTCATGTGATGGCGTCCGATCCGGACGTCGCCTTCGAGGACGAAGACTTCCTCTCCGGCGGGATGATCGTGCGCCGGGACCGACGCGCCGGGCTCCAGGCGGACCAGCGCGGCCGATTCGCCGCTCTCCGTGTCGCTCCGGAGCACCTTGCGGGAAACGCCCGGGAACCTCGACGGCTGCCACTCGGCGGCGGCGGCGCTCGTGAACGTCTCTTTCGGGTCCGTCATCTGAGTCCTCCCTCGGCTGCCAGGGATGCTAGCACGCTGACGCGGAGGTGCCTCGTGGGCTGGGCGCTCTGCGCCGCCGCCGGGTAGTGTCTCAGTTCGCGTTCTGGTCGGATTCAAACTGAGACACTACCCCGCGCGGAGAACGAGTGGAACGCGGCAGGGAAGGTGGAATGAGCGATCGAGCTAGAGTCGGAAGCGCGCCCACCAAGGAAGCCGGCGGCTGACCGGCAATCGGCCCCGCTAGTGTCGGCTGTTTCCCAGAGGCCTGGTCCGCGCACTCGACGTGGAGGAAGAAGACGCCACAACGAAAGGCGCCCTCTCCTGCGGGGATCGTCTGCCGGCAGAACCAGCAGAGCCTTTCAATCGACGCCTTCGTCATAATGAGATCGACTGTAGCGGCGCCGACGGTCCCGAGGCCATCGGGGGTTTCCTGAGGCGGGACTAGGGGCTATCTTGTTTTTTCAAAGGGATAATTCCCACTCCGGCCCAGGGAGCAAATCCAGTAGAGCCCCGAGGGGGAATAGTAGGTCAGGTTCAACTTCTTGCCTTCGACGAGGACGAGATCGGTTTCCCGGCGGGTTCCTCGGCGGACGTACTCGACGTGCAGGGCGCCTTCCTGAATGCAAGCGCGACGATTGCAAGCCGATTCATCCCGCCGGGATTCAAGGACGCCCTGAGGGTCGGGGGCATCGAATCAACGGCGTGTAGTCCTGGCCCTCGAGCTTTTTCGCTTCCTCACACCAGACTTCGCAACGATGGTGGAACGCCAGCAGCGTGCTTGTTCGCGAGCGGCGGCGGGCGAGGTCGTCGGTCATTCGATCACTTGGTCGGCGCGCAGCAGCAGCGCCGGCGGGATCGTGAGGCCGAGGGCTTTGGCCGTCTTGAGGTTGATGGCCAGGATGTATCGCGTCGGTTGCTCGAAGGGGAGTTCGCCCGGCTTGGCGCCCTTGAGAATCTTGTCGACGAAGGTCGCGGCACGTCGGAAGTTGTCGGTGAGTGGTGCTCCATAGCTCATCAGTCCGCCGGCATCGGCATAGTCCCGGATCATGTAGATCGAAGGCAAGTGGTGTCGGAGCGCGCTCCCCGCGATCTGTCGCAACTGCTCCGAGAAGAACGTGTCCCCGAAGAGGACGACGACCTCCGCGCGCTCGCGCGCCAATGAGGCAAAGGTCGGCTCGATCTCCTCGACCGCGCTAGCCTCCCCGAGCACGACCTGTCGTCCCAGCTTCTGACTGGCGAGCGTCAGCTGCATCGCCTGGCGACCATGCGATGCATTCGTCTCGTTGATGAGCACCCCGACCCGCGAGAGCTTGGGCAAGACGATTTTCAAGAGCTCGAGCTGTTTCAGCGTCAAGTCACCCGCGGTGTCGTTCAGGCCCGTGAAGTTTCCACCGGGGCGCGCCAGGCTATTGGCGAACCCTTCGAGGACCGGATCGTTCCCCACCGTAACGACAACAGGTGGTGCGGCGGCCGTACGCTGCAAGACGCGATACACGGGCCCTCCCGCCGCGACGATGACTTCCATTTTGAGCCGGAGGAGCTCGGCGACGAGGGCGGGAAGCCGTTCAGGCTTGGACTCGGCGAAGCGTGCCTCGACGATGACGTTCTTCCCTTCGATGTAGCCGAGCTCTCGCATGCCCTCAAGAAAGGCCGCGTAGCGATGAGCGCCGGCGCCGGGCTGGCGAGAACCGAAGTAGAGGAAGGCCACTCGGCGAACTTTTCCGGAGGGCTGCTGCGCCTCGACTACCAGCGGCTCAGCGACCAGCCCCGCGCCCAACGTGCCGAGGAACCGCCGACGGCTCAGCATGGCGCACGATGGTACCCCGCCGCGGCGTGTTTTGTCCGACGGCAGCACGCCGCCGGGAAGCCTTGCGCGAGGCCGTGGAACGTGTCGCCAATGCCGAACAGCTTCAGACCGACTTCTACCACCGCACGCGCGTGGCGACCTGGGTACGGCGTCAAGCGGAGGTGGTGCTGGAGGTCGCTACTTCACGGCGTAACGCTTGACCGCGTCCTCGTTCCACGTGATGCCGCTGCCCGGCCGATCAGGAATGACGGCATGTCCGTCCTCGATCTGCAGAGGCTCGGCGACGATCGCGGTGGCCCAGTCCATGTACTCCAGCCAGTGGCTCGTCGGTGTGACCGCGAGCAGATGCGCGCTGTACTCGGGGAACAGGTGGCTCGAAGTCTCCATGCCGTACGCCTGTGTGATCGCCGCCGCCCGCAGCCAGCCGGTGACGCCGCCGATGCGCTGCAGGTCGGGCATCACGTAGTCCATGGCCCGGGCCTCGAGCGCATTGATCAGCTCGAAGGTGTCGACGAGATTCTCGCCGGTCTGCAGCGGCGTCCGGAGCTCGGCGGCGATGCGCGCGCAGCCCGCGTAGTCGTCGTGCCGCACGGGCTCCTCGATCCAGTACAGCCCTTCGCCATCGAGCATGCGGCCGCGCACGATCGCCTCGTTGACGGTCAGACGCTGGTTGTAATCGACCATCAACGTGATCGTTTCGCCGACACGCTTCTTGACCGCACGTACCGCGGCGAGGTCCTGCGCCGGATCATCACGGCCCACCCGGAGTTTGATGGCGCGGAAGCCACCCTCCGCGATCAGGGCCTCGGCCTCGTCGGCAAGCCGCTCCACGGGCTGGATCCAGAGGCCACAGCTGTTGTAGGCCCGGATCGGCTTCAGCTCGCCGCCCAGCAGCTTCACCAGAGGCAGACCCGCCGCCTGCGCCAGGACATCCCACGCGCACATGTCCACGCCGGCGAGCGCGAGACCGACCAGCCCGGGCGTGTCGAGCAGCGTGAGCTGTTTGCGGAGCTTCGCCTCGATCGCGAACGGCGCGACGGCTCCGCCCGTGAGGATGTCGCTCATCGCCTCGACGCAGCCAACGATGGGCTCGAGCGCCCAGGGCGCGAACGCGAACAGATAGGAGCGTCCGGTGAGGCCCTCTCTCGTTTCGAGATCGACGAGCACGAGCGCCGCGCTCGGCAGCGCCCCGCTGGCGGAGAGCGGTGGCCGCTTGAACGGCACCTGGACGGGCCTGGCGCGGATTCTTCGTATCGTCGGCGCAGTCGTCATGAAGTCCTCGTCGGCCGTAGCCGCGTACTCTTCGTTCGTGGTCGATGGGCGCGGCTGAGGACGCCTCAGTCCGCCGCGGCGAGACCCGAGCGCCCGCTCGCGCCCGCGGCTCGTGGATGCCAGAAGGATCCCGCGAGCGCCGCGAGCAGCATGATCCCGGCCGTCGCCAGCACGACCTGCCACCCGCGATGATGCAGGAGTTGCCCAGACGATAGCGAGGTCACGGCCGCGGTGCCGAACACGATGAAGTCGTTGGCGGCCTGCGTGCGCGCGCGCTCCGCCGGCGCGTAGGCTTTTGTCACCAGCGTCGAGCCCGCCACGAACATGAAGTTCCAGCCGATCCCGTTCAGTGTCATGGCGAGCCAGAAATTGGGTATGCCCACGTCGAGCGCGGCCGCCGCGACGGCGAGCAGGTTGAGGACGATCCCGAGCACGATCACGGTGCGCTCGCCCCAGCGCTGGACGAGGGTGCCGGTGAAGAAGCCGGGCAGGAACATGCCGACCACGTGCCACTGGATGACGAAGGCCGTGTCTCCGAACGTGTGATGATGGGCCATCATGGCCAGCGGGGTGCCCGTCATCAGCAGGTTCATCACTCCCTGGCCCACCATCTGGGCGAGGACGGCCACAATGAAGATCGGCTGGCGCACGATCTGCGTGATCGGGCGCACGGGCCCGCCGACGCGGACGGCCTCCTCCGCCGGAGGCGGCATGCGCAGGCCGGTCAGCAGCGCGGCGCCGAGCACCGCGAGCAACGGCACGCAGAGGTAGGAGCCCAGGTAGGTGGTCTCGTAGATCCGCACGGTGGCCCGCGCGAGCATCGGACCGGCGAACGCGGCCGCCAGCCCGCCCACGAGCACGAAGGAGATGGCGCGACCGCGGGCTTCCGGGGGCGACGTCTCGGCCGCGGCGAATCGATACTGCTGGGCGAAGGCCACCGAGACCCCGATGAGCAGCCCGGCCGCGGTGAGGAGCCAGAAGGAGCCGTGAACCAGGGCCAGCACGCTGACCACGCCTCCGGTCATCGCGGCGAGGGCGCCCACCATGAATCCCAGACGGCGGCCCACGCGCTTCATCAGCATCGAGGCCGGAATGGTGCTGAGGGCCGTGCCGATCACGGACATCGTCGACGGCAGCGTGGCCAGCGCCTTGTTGCCGGCAAGCGCGTAGCCGGCGAGACTTCCCACCGCCGCGATGAGCGTCACCGAGGTCGACGACGTCGCCTGCGCCAGGGTGAGGAGAAGGACGTTCCGGAGACGGAAGCTCACGAGGGGGGAGGCTATCAAACCCGCGTCTCAACTGGTAGAAGAGAGACCAGCCATGAGAAGGCGCCTCATGATGATGTGCTCCGTCGCGGTAGCCGTGGTTGGCCTGCTCGGGGCCCTGCTGATCTACGTCAGGGCCGATGACAGCGATGCCGACGAGAACGTCCAGATCGTGATCGTGGACGGCCAGACCTACAAGATTCCGCTGGCGAGCACCAAGCTGTACCAGCGCGAGCTGCGGCGCTTCGGTGGCGAGATGGCAGTGATCTTCGACGACATCAATCGCTGGTTCGCCAGCTTGTGGCGTGGCAGATCCCTGGCCATCATCATGGCCTGCATCACGGCGTTCGTGTCGATCGGGCTCTTCCTTGCTGCGCGCGAGATGCCCGACGGGCCGTACTCCGATGATGGAGGCGACGGCGCCGAGCCTGGCTGAGATCGGGAGGAGGAACTCGTGTCCGAAATCGGAAAGCCCCAAACGCGCTCCTATTTCGCTGCCGCACAGGCGTTCCGGGATGGCACGGACACGCCGCGCGCCTTCCTCGAACGGTGCATCGCCACGATCGAAACCCTCGATCCGCAGGTGGGCGCCTTCGTCGCGACCAATCTGCCGGCAGCGCGGGCGGCGGCCGATGCCGCCACTGTCCGGTGGACGTCGCGCACGACGCTGTCGCTGATCGACGGCATGCCCCTCGGCATCAAGGACATCATGGAAACGGCCGACATGGTCACCGAACAGGGCTCGCCGCTGTTCGTGGGCTGGCGTGGCCGGCGCGACGCCGCGGCGGTCGCCGCGCTCCGCGAGGCCGGCGCGGTCATCATCGGCAAGACCGTGACGACGGAGTTCGCCGCCACCCATCCGCGCGGCACGCGCAACCCCTGGGACCTCGAGCGTACGCCGGGCGGATCGAGCAGCGGTTCGGCCGCGGCGGTCGCGTCGGGCATGGTGCCGGCGGCGCTCGGTACGCAGGTGATCGGGTCCATCGTGCGGCCGTCGAGCTTCTGTGGGTGCATCGGCTACAAGCCGAGTGTCGGCGGCATCAACCGTGGCGGCAGCTTCGACGAGTTCAGTCAGAGCTGCACCGGCGTGCTCGCGGCAAGCCTCGCCGAGACGTGGACGGTCGCGCGCGAGATCTCGGCCCGCGCCGGCGGCGATCCTGGCTTCCCGGGCGTTTCGGGCCCCGTCGAGCTACCGCCGGCCAGAACGCCGCGGCGGATCGCGTTCCTCGAAACGGCGGGTTGGCAGCGCGCCTCGGAGGAGGCGACGCAGGCGTTGCGGCGCGCGCGCCGCACGCTCGCCGCCGCTGGCATCGAGATCGCCGATCGCGCCAGCGATCCGGCGATCGAGGCCGTGGAAGGCGCGATCGGCAACGCGTGGTCGCTCTCGATGGATATCAACGCCTGGGAAGGGCGGTGGCCGCTGAACACGTACGCGCGCGACCTGGACCGCTCGGCCCTGAGTCGCTCGGCGCAGGACCGTCTCGCCAAGGCCGAGTCCATGACGCAGCAGCAGTACCAGGCGCTGCTCGTCGAGCGCCAGCGCATCCGCGTGGTGCACGCCGCGCTGAACGACCGCTACGACGCGTGCATCACGCTGCCGGCGACAGGCGCCGCGCCGGTCGGGCTCGGATCGACGGGCGATCCGATCTTTGCCGTTCCCGGGTCGCTCCTCGGGACGCCGTCGATGTCGCTGCCCGTGCTGCAAGCGGAAGGATTGCCACTCGGCCTGCAGGTGATCGGCTTCATGAACGAGGATGCGGCGCTGTTCGCGGTGGCGGCCTCGATCCTGCCGATCCTGTGCTAGATTGCCGCCCTCATGACATATCGTCGAGGAGTCGACCATGACTGACCTGACGCCTACGATCGAGGTGAAGCCTCTCGCGCTGCACATCGGTGCCGAGATCTCGGGCGTCGATCTCGGTCGGCCGCTGGACGTGGCGACGCGGAACGCAATCAACGACGCTCTCCTGCGCTGGAAGGTTGTCTTCTTCCGGGGCCAGCACCTCGATCACCGGGGCCACGTCGCCTTTGCGCGACAGATGGGCGAGCCGACCATCGGCCACGCCGTGTTCGGCCATATCGAGGATTTCCCCGAGATCTACTCGGTCGCCAAGGTCCGCACGGCTCAGACCTATCGTGGTGCGCGCCCGCAGCGACCGTGGACCGGATGGCATACGGACATCACCGCCGCGGTGAACCCTCCCAAGGCTTCCATCCTGCGCGGCGTGACCATTCCACCCTACGGCGGCGACACGTTCTGGACCAATCTCGCGGTGGCCTACCAGGGTCTCTCGGAGACGATGCGCTCCATCGTTGACAGGCTGCGCGGCGTCCATCGGTTCCAGGCGTCCACCGATACCGCCAAGAGCCAAGCCTACGACGAGAGCGTCCGCCGCCGGGAGATGGAGACCGAGCATCCGATCGTGCGCGTGCATCCCGAGACGGGAGAGCGCGTCCTGTACGTCAGTCCGTCATTCCTGAAGACGATCGTCGGCCTCACTGCCCGCGAGAGCGAGGTGATGCTCGATCTGCTCTGGGAGCATGTCGTGCGCCCTGAGTACACGGTGCGGTTCAAGTGGGAGGCAGGCGACATCGCGATGTGGGACAACCGGGCGACGTCGCACCTGGCACCGACCGACATCTTCGATTCGGACTTCGATCGCCAGCTCTACCGGATCACGCTCGTGGGGGACGTGCCCGTCGGGGTGGACGGTCGCCCCTCGGTTGCGATCAAAGGGGAGCCTATCTTGGCGGTCGAGACCGAGCTCACAGCCGCAGCCGGCTGAGAGCTCCGAGTTCGTCCAAGAGCGGCCTTACCCCGCGTACTCGCCGCTGCCGCCGGCTTGGCGGTGGGCGAAGTTGAGGGTCAGCAGGTGCTGGGTGAAGGCGCCGTAGGTGGTCGGCTCGTATTTGGGCGGATTGTCGGGGCCGACGCAGCTGGGGACCGGTGCGACGACGACATCGTGGTTCGGCCCGAGGAAGAACGGGCAGGCGTAGCGCGAGCGGTCGTTACGATTGATGGCGCGGTGAGGCGTCGCCCGGAAGCGGTCGTTCGAGTAGCGCGCCAGCATCGCGCCGGTATTGACGACGAACGTGCC
>DATHGT010000233.1:0-8520 GCA_035317605.1 Candidatus Acidiferrum sp.
GAGCAGTATCTCGAGGCGGCCTCGGTGTTCGGGCCGCCGATGGAGCAGCACTACTCGCAGCACCACATGCCGGGCTTCCCGCTGATCGGGATGATCTGGCACCGCAACGGACAGCAGCCGGCGGAACGTTGGCACACCGACCACACGAATCGCGAGCGCCCGCCGGCCGCGACGATCCTGTACGGGATGGAAATCCCCTCGGCCGGCGGCGGGACCAGCGTGGCCAACATGCGCGCGGCGTATCAGGCGCTGCCTGAAGACGAGCGGCGACGCCTCGACTCGCTGACCACGCTCAACACCCTCGACAGCGATCACATCGACACGCGCGCGGAAGACCGGGAGAAGTACGGCAAGCCGATCGAGCATCCGATGATCCGCACGCATCCCGTGCACGGCTCGCGCGCGGTGTACTTCCACGTCGGCAAGGCCACCATCGGCGGGATGACGCCGGAGGCGAGCAAGGCCTACATGTCGGACCTGATCGAACGCATGATCAAGCCCGAGATCGTCTATCACCACGCCTGGCGCAAGGGCGACGTGCTGGTCATCGACGACCGCGCCACCATGCACCGCGCCCACGGCGACTACGACCGCAGCCAGAGCCGCGTGCTCTGGCGATTGATCGTCGAGGGCGACCGGCCGCGCTGATCAGCTGAGCAGGGTACGGAGGCGCTGAACGGCGGCGGCGGGGCTGGTGAGGACTCGAACCGCGACCTGACGCTGTACGGCGGCGCGGGCGCGGGCCATCGAGAACTGGGCGAGGCAGATCACGTCGACGCGCGGGGCGAGCGCGACGGCGGCGTCGACGACGAGACGATCGTGGGTCGCGGTGTCGTTCGTTTTCATCGCTTCGAAGGCTTCGGGTGCGACGGCTGACACGATCTCCACGTCGAGACCGCGCGCGGCGGCCATCGCACGGATCTGCGGCTCGGCCACCGGGATCGTCCCTGGGAACGTCGCCACCACGCCGATCCGGCGGCCCGCGTCGAGAGCGGCCTCGAACATCGCCTCGTCGGGCTTGAGGAGCGGAATCGTCACGTCCTTCCGGGCCAGCTCCATCGCCGGCGTGAAGGCCGAGCAGGTGAACAGGATTCCGTCGGCGCCGGAGCGGGCGGCGTAGGTGGCGAGGTCCCGGATGCGCTGAACGATCGGCTCCGTGAGCCCGCCCGCGCGCGCCAGCGCGCCGGTCAACCCGTCGTCGAGCAGATTCGACACCTCGGCCTCGGGCCAGCCCTCGCGGAAGGCCTCGAGCACCGGAGGGATCGCCACCTGCACCGCATGGATCAGCGTGATTCGCGGGCTCACTTGAATCCTCCCCCGCGCCGCGGCCTGCTCCGGCCCGCGGCGGCGCCGCCGATCATAGCCGAATCCGAGCTCGCGGTGAGATCAGGCCAGCAGCAGTCTGAGCGCGCCGGCGATGGCGATGGCGAGCAGGGTCAGCTCGAAGGCGCGGCGGGGGATCGCGCGGTTCAGGCGAAAGCCGAGCCAGGCGCCGAGCAGGAGGACGGGCACGGTGAGCACGGCCATGTACAGCGCCAGCTTGGTGAGGAATCCGATTTTCCAGTAGAGGAGGACCTTGATGAGGTTGGTCGCCGCGTAGCCGACGTTGACGGTCGCGATGAGCGGGGCGGGAGCCAGCCCCGCGCCCAGCAGATAGAGGGCGGACACCACACCGCCGGAATGGGCCACGATCGAGGCGATGCCGGTCACCACCCCGACGACGACGCCGATGAGCCAGTGAGGGCGCTCGCCGAACAGCGGCCGCTCCCGACCGGTGACCGCCAGCTGCAGAAGGGCGACCGCGAGAGCGATGAGCCCGATCGTGCGGCGCAGCCACACTTCGGAGAGCAGCGTCAGCGCCCACGTGCCGATGAAGAGGCCAACCATCGAGGCGGGGACGAGCAGCCACAGCTGCCGGGTGTCCCATCGCCGCCAGTAGAAGCGCATCGCGATCGGGTCGGACATCAACATCAGCGGCGAGATCAGCCCGAGCACGAGGGGGGCCGGCAGCACGAGGCTGAGCGTCGAGATCAGCACGAGGCCGGTGCCGGCGGAGAAGCTGGTCTTGAGGAAGCCGACCACGAAGGCGGCGACGACGGTCGCCCCGAGCAGCAGCGCGAACGACGGCTCGTTCAGCGTAGCCGTGGCGAGCCGCAGAACGTCGCGGGGCTGGGGCCCCGCCGTTCGAGGTGAGCAATCACGATGATCGAGGGGAGTCGCCGGCCATCCGCCGGTCGCTCAGCTCGTGGACCAGGTCGACCATCAGGCGCACGTGGTCGACGGGCGTCTCTTGGTGGACGCCATGGCCCAGGTTGAAGACGTGACCTGGGCGTCCGGCCGCGCGGTCAAGGATGGCCTTCACGCGCTCGCGGATCAGCGACGGCGGCCCCAGCAGCACCGCGGGATCGAGGTTGCCCTGCACGGCCACGTCGTGGCCCACCGCGGCCCAGCCCGCGTCGAGGTCGACGCGCCAGTCGAGCCCGATCACGTCGCCCCCGGCCTCGCGCATGAGCGGCAACAGCGCTGCCGTCCCGGTGCCGAAGTGGATGACCGGCGCGTCGGGGGCGAGCGCCTCGATCAGCGCGCGCACGTGGGGAAGCACGAACTCCCGGTAGTCGTCGCGACTGAGCACGCCGACCCAGGAGTCGAAGAGCTGGACGGCGTCCACTCCCGCCTTGATCTGGCCGTTGAGATAGCGCGCGGTGATGTCGGCGAGCATCGCCATCAGCCGGTGCCAGGCGTCGGGTGCCTCGTACATGAGCCGCTTGGTGTGGAGGTAGTCGCGCGAGGGGCCGCCCTCGACCAGATAGGACGCGACCGTGAACGGAGCGCCGGCGAAGCCGATCAGCGGCATGCGGCCGCCGAGCGCGGCGGCCACCGTCCGCACGGTCTCGAAGACGAAGGGCACGGCATCTTCGACGTTGACTGCGGGCAGCGCGTGTACATCGGCCGGCGTCCGGACGGGGCGGTGGATCACGGGCCCTTCGCCCTTGGCGAATTCGAGCCCCACGCCGAGCGGCTCGGCGATCAGCAGGATGTCGGCGAACAGGATCGCGGCGTCGACCCCGAGGCGTTCCACCGGCTGGAGGGTCACTTCGGCCGCCGCCTCGGGGTTCCGGCACAGCTCCAGAAAACCGAAGCGCGCGCGCAGCGCCCGGTACTCCGGCAGGTAACGGCCGGCCTGGCGCATGAGCCAGACGGGGGTGAACGACGTCGGCTGGCGCCGCGCGGCACGCAGGAAGGGCAGCACGCGGGGCAGCCTACGCGCGGCGTCCCCGCGAATCAAGCGGCCTCACCCGTAAGGGGTCACCGTGGCCCTTGACATCTCCCGGGCCGGCCGGCACATAGTGCCCCCGGGGGGAACCGCCATGACCGCGCCGATCGTTCGCTCGAAGGACGAGATCCCGGACGCCGCCTACCGCAAGATGGTGCTCACGCTGATGGACAAGCAGGCCAGCCGCGAGGTGGCGACGGCCGAAGTCTTCGGGCAGTGCGTGCTCCACGCGCCCACCATCGAGGACAAGATCCGCATCACCCGGTTCCAGCACGAGGAGCTGAAGCACTTCCAGCTCCTGGCCCGGATCATGGGAGAGCTCGGGGTCGACATGGACGCCTACGTCCGCGATCGGCAGCGGGCCGGCGCGCGCTTCACGGGCGACGAGGCCGACATGCAGATCCGGGACTGGATCGACGCCACGCTCTTCAACTTCATGATCGATCGCGCGGCGACGTTTCAGCTCACCGAGTACACGCGGGGCAGCTACGCGCCGCTGGCCCGCGCCAACGACCTGATCGTGAAGGAGGAGGAAGGCCACAAGAACTTCGGCGAGGGCTGTCTGGAGGCGATGTGTCGCGACGCCGCCACCCGCGCCGAGATCCAGCGGCGCTTCGCCAAGTGGTTCGTGGCCTCCATGCGCATCTTCGGCCGCGCCGGCACCGCCGGCAACCGGTACTGCATCGAGGTCGGGCTCAAGACCCGCGACAGCGGAGAGGTCGCCGCCGCGTACCTCGACAGCATCCGTCCGGTCATGGCCCACTGCGGGCTCCGGTTCCCGGAGCGTGGCGACCTGGCCCTCGAGCTGCCGCCGCAGGTCGACCTGACCGTTCCCGCGTCGGCCGTCGTGGCGTAGGCGCGGCGCGCAGTTTATCATCCGCGCCATGTCATACATCGCCGGCAAGCAGGCGTTCCTCGAGATCCTCAAGCAGGAAGGCGTGTCGGTCATGTTCGGCAACCCGGGCACGACCGAGCTGCCGCTGATGGACGGCCTGGCCCGCGAGCCCTCGATCCGCTACGTGCTGGCCCTTCAAGAGGCCGTCGCCATCGCGATGGCCGATGGGTACGCGCAGGCCAGCGGCGGTCTCTCCGCGGTCAACGTGCACATCGCGCCCGGCCTCGGCAACGCGATGGGCATGCTCTACGACGCCCAGAAGGCCGGCGCCCCGATGCTGCTCACCGCGGGCCAGCACGATCAATCGTTCACCGCGACCGAGCCCATCCTGTGGGCGGACCTGCCGCCGATCGCGCGGCCGTTCGTGAAGTGGGCCACCGACGTCCGGCGGCTCGAGGATCTCCCGCGGTTGGTCCGACGCGCGACCAAGACCGCGCTCGCCCATCCGACGGGGCCGGTGTTTCTCTCGCTGCCCGTCGACGTGCTCAACGCCGTGCGCGACGTCGATCTCGGCGCGGCCACGCGCGTGGCCCCGCGGATCGTCGGCGACCGCCAGGCCGTCGACCAGGCGGCGCGGCTGCTCGCCCAGGCCGAGCGCCCGCTGATCATCGCGGGCGACGCGGTGGCCCACAGCGACGCTCTCGCCGAGCTCGTCGAGCTGGCCGAGCTGGTCGGCTGTCCGGTCGCGCTGGAGGGCGTGTCGAGCACGTGCAGCTTCCCGTTCACGCACCCGCTCTTCGCGGGGCCGATGCCGCGGCTGGGGCAGGACATCTACGCGCTGCTCATGCAGCATGACCTCGTCTTCTCGGTCGGCGGCGACCTCTTCACGCTCTCGCTGCCGTCCGACGTCGATCCCATGCCGCCGGGCATGCGGGTCGTTCACCTCGACGTCGATCCCTGGGAGCTGGGCAAGAACTATCCGGCCGAGGTCGCGATCCTCGGCGATCCCAAGGCCACGCTGCCCGAGATATCGGAAGCCGTCCGCCGTCACACCGGAGCCAAGGGGCATCGCGACGCCGAGCGGCGGACCGAGGCCGCGCGCACCGCCCACGAGTGGGCGCGCGCCGAGCTGGCCGGCCGCGCGGGCTCGCTCGACTCCGCCCTCCCGATCGCGCCGATCTCGCTCGTCCGCGCGGTGGCCGCGGCCACGCCGCCCGACGCGGTGATCGTCGACGAGGCCATCTCCTCGAGCCACGGCATCCGCCAGTTCTTCCGCTGCGCCGACGCCAAGAGCTTCTTCTCGCTGCGCGGCGGCGGCATCGGCTGGGGCCTGCCGGCCACGCTCGGCATCAAGCTCGCGCTCCCGAACCGGCCGGTCGTCTCGCTGGTCGGCGACGGCAGCGCGATGTACACGAACCAGGCCCTGTGGACGGCCGCCCGCGAATCGCTGGCCGTCGTGTACGTGATCTTCAACAACGCGTCCTACCGCATCCTCAAGCAGCGCACCCACGCGCTGAAGGGCTTCTCCGCCGAGGACGACCTCTACGTGGGCATGGATCTCGATCGCCCGCTCATCGATTTCATCGGCCTCGCCAAATCGCTCGGCGTCCCCGGCGAGCGCGTGGAGAAGACCCCCGACGTCGGCCCCGCGGTCACCCGCGCCCTCAAGAGCGGCGGCCCGTATCTCATCGACGTCCGTATCGACTCGACGTTCAAGTAGTGAATAGACTCGCCGGCAAGATCGCGATCGTGACGGGCGCGGGATCGCGCGGGCCGGGGCTCGGCAACGGGAAGGCGGCGGCGATGCTGTTCGCGCGGGAGGGCGCGCGCGTGCTGTGCGTGGACGTCGCCACCGAGCGCGCGGAGGAAACGGTCGGATTGATCCGCGGCGAAGGCGGCGAGGCTGGGGCGTTCGCGGCTGACGTCACGCGCCCGGACGACTGTCGCGCGATGGTGGCCGCCGCCGTCGAGCGCTGGGGCGGTCTCGACGTGCTCCACAACAACGTGGGCATCGAGTCGCGTACCGATCTACTCGACACCACGCTGGAAGACTGGGATCGCACGCTGCGGGTCGATCTCACCTCGATGTTCCTCGCCACCCAGAGCGCGGTGCCAGCGATGGCCGCGCGCGGCGGCGGCAGCGTGATCTGCGTGTCGTCGGTGGCCGGCCTGCGCGGGATCGGACGCACGGCGTACGCCGCGGCCAAGGCCGGCGTGATCGGTTTCGTGCGCAGCGTGGCCGGACAGCTCGGGCCGCAGGGCATCCGCGTGAACGCGATCGCTCCCGGCCTGGTGTGGACGCCGATGGTCGCGTTCCACGGCGACGAGGGACGCGAGCGGCGGCGCGCGGCGAGTCCGCTCGCCACCGAGGGCACGGGCTGGGACGTGGGATGGGGAGCCGTCTATCTCGCCAGCGACGAATCGCGCTGGGTCACCGGCCAGACGCTCGTCATCGACGCCGGTCTGACCATCACCGTCAATCAAGGAGCCTGACACATGGGGATGACGTTCGGAATTCACTTCGGACACCTGGGCGGGCCGTGGGACGAGATGCAGAAGGTGTGGCGCTTCGCCGACCGGTCCGGCTTCGATTGGTTCTCGGTCGCCGACCACTTCCAGGAATCGCCGCCCCAGGGCGGTGACATGGACGCCTTCGAGGGCGTCACCACGCTGGCCGCGGCGGCCATGGACACCAAGCACGTCCGGCTCAGCAGCATGGTGTTCTGCGTGGTCTATCGCAACCCGGGCCAGCTGGCCAAGTCGCTGACGGCCATCGATCACATGTCGGGCGGGCGCGTGGAGTGCGCGCTCGGCGCCGGCTGGCACCAGATCGAAGCCCAGGCGTTCGGCTACGACTTCCCGTCGATCGGCGTCCGCGAGGACATGCTCGAGGAATACGCGCAGATCCTGCACGCCCTCTTCGATCCCAAGCAGCCGCGCGTCAACTTCGCGGGCCAGCACTTCAAGATGGTGAACGCGCCCAACAATCCCAAGCCCGTGCAGCCGCACATCCCCATCTGGATCGGCGGGCGCGGCGAGAAGCGCACGCTCCGCGCGGTCGCGCGCTATGCCGACGGCTGGAACGGAGCCTACATCGGGGTCGACGAGTGGAAGCACAAGAGCGACGTGGTCGACCAGTGGTGCGAGAAGGAAGGCCGCGAGCCGACGGCCATCGCGCGTACGGTCAACCTCGGCTTCTACCTCGGCGCCGACGCCAAGGGCGCGGCCCGCGGGGAGGCGGCGTACCAGCGTCACTACGGCGGACGCAGCGACGGCCGCCAGAACCGCACGGGCTTCCTGCGCGGCACTCCCAAGGACGTGATGGACATGGTCGGCGAGTACCGCGACGCCGGCTGCTCGCGGCTCAACATCGCCCTGCGTGAAGGCCCCTACGACTGGGACGCGCTGCACGCCTACGCCGAGCAAGTCCTCCCCGCCTTCGGCGCCCGCAAACCGTCGTGATGCGAGGTGTATCGAATTTGCGGCATTGACACGCCGATCGGGAGGTCGTGCAATCCGAAAGAGGGGTGATCGGGAATGATCGGGACCGTCAAGCGATACCGGTTCACCGTCGATCAGTACCACCGCATGGGCAAGGCGAGGATTTTCTCGCCCGACTGCCGCGTGGAGCTGGTCAACGGCGAGATCTTCGAGATGAGCCCGATCGATCCCTGGCACGCCGGCATCGTGAACTGGCTGACCCACCGGTTCATCACCGGACTGGGCGGACGCGCCATAGTCCCCGTTCAGAATCCGACCATCGTTGATCGGCGCTCTGAGCCTCAACCCGACCTCATGCTGCTGAAGCCACGCGAGGACTTCTACCGCACCGCGCACCCGACGCCGGAAGACACGCTGCTCATCGTGGAGGTCGCCAACACCTCACTCGGCCACGACCGTCGGCGCAAGCTGCCGCTCTATGGGAGGACGGGCGTCGTCGAAGTGTGGATCGTCAATCGCGGGGCCGACGCCGTGGACGTCTTCCGCGATCCGTCACCCGACGGCTATCGCGATCAGGTCCGCCGTGGCCGCGGCGAGCACGTGGCGCCTTCTGCGTTCCCCGACCTCCGGCTCTCGGTGGACGAGATCCTGGGACCGCCCTCCCCGCCGGCCCTCGACCGACAGCGATAGAACCTCGACGGGCTTCTCGCCGGGCGTGCGGCTCGCGAGGTTCAGTACAATGTGACAACCGGCGGACGGCGACGGGCGGGCGCCTTCGGAAGGCACCGCACCCGAGGCCGCGCCGAGAGGAGGCACACATGCCGAAGTTCGTGATCGAGCGTGAGATTCCGGGGGCGGGGAAGCTGTCGGCTCAGGAGCTGCAGGCGATCTCTCAGAAGTCCTGCGGGGTGCTCAAGGGCATGGGCCCGCAGATCCAGTGGCTCCAGAGCTACGTGACCGACGACAAGGT
>DATHGT010000234.1:0-7847 GCA_035317605.1 Candidatus Acidiferrum sp.
TTCAGCTTGATCTCCTCGTGGGCCGGGGACGGCACCAGGTGGAGGGTGTCGAGGGCGTGCTCGGCGATGCGCGGGCCCACGCCGCGGAGCGTGCGGTAGTCCATGATCGGGATGAACATGGCGCGGTCGATGGTGACCTGCTGGATCTTGTGGAGCATTGCCTCGCGCCGCTTCACGTCGCGTTCGCGGGCCTGCTGCTGGAACAGATCGTCCAGGTCCGGATAGCCGCCGTAGGCGTAGCTGCCCTTCGAGTAGATGAACGACTCCACCCGGCTGGCCGCGTTGCCGGAGTTGCCGACGGCGGCCATGAAGATGCCGCGTAGCTTCTTCTCGCGCCACGCCGAGAGAAAGGTCGCGCGCTCCATGCTGCGGAGCTTGGTCCGGATGCCGACCGAGGTCAGGAAGTTGGCGGCCGCCTCGGCCACCGTGATGAACGGCGGGGTGGGCGTGAAGTCCCCGGCCTCGAACCCCTTGGGATAGCCGGCCTCGGCGAGCAGCTGCTTGGCCTTGGCCGGATCGTAGGGCGCGCCCTCGGTCTGGAGCGCGAACTCCATCACCCGCGGCACGATGATCGAGGTCGGCGGGCAGTACCCGAGGCACGCCACGTCGTTGATGGCCTTGCGGTCGAGGGCCAGGATGGCGGCCTGGCGCACGCGCTTGTCGGCCCACGGCGATTTCGGGTCCCACTGCTCGGGCATGTCGATCCAGTAGATCGACGCGTGCTTCGACGGCACCAGCTTGAGCCGCGGATCGCGCCGCACGTTCTCGGCGTCCTCGCCGTCGAGCGCGTAGGCGATGTCGGCTTCGCCCTTCTTGAGCATGGCCACGCGAGTGGTGCCCTCGGGCACGCTCTTCATGATCAGGCGCTTGACGTACGGCGCGTGCCGCCAGTACGTCGGCACCGCCTCCAGGATCAGCTCCACGCCCGGCTGGTGGCTGACGAACTTGAACGGCCCGGCCCCGATCGGATGCTTGCGGAAGCCGTCCTCGCCGACCTGCGTGATGTACTTCTTCGGCACCACCAGGCCGGCGGCGGTGGCGCTGGTCCCGTAGAAGGTCAGGAAGTCAGGCCACGGCGCCTTGAGGTGAAAGCGAACGACGGTGGGATCGACGACCTCGACCCTCGCCACGCGCTCCTGGAACTCCTTGGCGCCGGCGCCCTTGTAACGCTCGTAGCTGAACTTCACGTCGTCCGCGGTGACGGGGTCGCCGTTGTGGAACTTCACGCCCTTGCGGATCTTGAACTCGTAGACGAGCCCGTCCGGGCTTTCCTTCCACGACTCGGCCAGGCTCGCGCCGATGCGCTGGCCCGGCAGCGGCCGGATGAGCGCGTCGTGCAGCGCGTAGAGGACCGCGAACGGCGTGATCTGCGGGGGCGCGGTGGCCGGATCGAGCCACGACGAGGCCAGCGTGACGTGCCAGGCGATGATCACGTCGCCCGCCGGCTCCGCCGTCGCGCTCGCCGTGAATCCGAGCGCGATCACGAAGGTGAGCGGCAGCGCGGCGAGCAACGAGCGGCCGCGACGAACGGAAACGACGCCAGTGGCGTGCATGTGTGCCCTCCAAGAGAAAGCCGGCCGTCGCCGGCCGGCGTTGCGCGTGACGCTACCGCGCCCTCGCGAACGAGTCAATCGGCGCCGGGTTTGCGCCGCGAGCACGCCGTCGCCGCGCGGTCGGGAAACCGCGATGGCGGGCTTACAGCCGCTGCTCGCCGAGCCAGCCGGCGACGGCGTCCACCAGCGCCTGCGTGTTGTCACTGAAGCCGTGGGCCGCCGCGCTCCGGCCTTTCGGGTTGGGCAAGACGAGCAGCTTCACGCTCGGCGGGAGGGAGCCCGGGGACGTTCCCGCCGACAGCAGCGCGTAGGGCTCGAACGGCTCGATGACCGCGTCGCCCTGATCGCGCACCAGGAGAATGGGCCGCGGGATCCGTCTGATCCAGTACGTCCCGTCTGCGGTGCTGGTGGGCTCCCACCGGTACGTCAAGAAGTGCTGGGCGGTGACCGGGACGGGCTGACCGGTGATCCAGCCCATCCGCACCGGCAGCACGGCGTCAGCGCGCCCGTCGCGCAGCGACCCGAACGCCGCCTCGGACAGCTCGCGGAAGTTCTCTTCGTTCTGCACGAGCAGGTGCCGCGATTTCCACGGCAGGTTCGCGAACGTCCCGGTCAGGACGACCGCCTTGAGATCGGCGTCCCAGTTCGTGGCGGCGTAGAACTGGACCTGGATGTTGCCGAGGCTGTGGCCGTGCAACACCAGGGTGCGATACCCGAGGGCACGCGCCGTGTAGACCGCCGCCTCGATGTCCCGGCGGACGTCCAGGAAGTTGTCGGTGTTGACCCGGTCGTCGTGCTGTCGTGTGTTGATCCCCAGCACCGCATAGCCCTTGGCGACCAAACCACGCGCGAGAAACCCGTTGGGATTGCCCTGGAAGTTACCCCCGCTGCCGTGCACGGTGACGACGAGGGTCGTGGAGCCGGCCGCCTTGTCGCCGGGCTGCCAGAGGGCGGCGTCGACACGGACGCCGTCGATCGTCTTGATCGCGAGGAACCTGAGACTGACGCCGGCGGGGGCGACGAAATCCGCCCGTAACCCGGCCGGCGCGGCGACGACGTCGTACTCGATGGCCGCCGCCGTTTGCCCGGCGGACGCGTCGACGGCCGGAACGACGGTCGCCGTGAGGAATGCAGCGGCGCAGGCGACCCACGCGGTGCGTACGGTCTTCATGAACATGCCTCCGCAGGCGGAATGATCGGCTGGTGCCAGGTGATCCGCATGCCGTCCCGCACCTCGGTCCGCGTCGTGCCCTCGGCCGTCTGGCTCATTCGCGCTCTCCTCGTGCTCGGTCGATCCCGCGGCGCTCACGCTACCATGCCCGACCGCCGCGGTCAGGCTTTGACTTCTGAACACTTCTGTGGCGAAACTGCTCGGAGGACGTTCAGTCTGATCCCGGTCCAGGGAGAACCAGCATGACTTGTTCAACGCGATGGTCGTGGAGTGCCGGCATGGCCGGACTCCTGGTGGCGATGGCGCTCGAAGCTTCGGCCCAGGGGACGCCGCCCCCGAAGAACGCGGCCGCGACGATCGGAAACGAAGTGATCTCGATATCCGAGGTGGAGAAGAGCAGCGCCACCGAGCTGGCCGGCCTCGAGGAGCAGCGCTATCGCGTGCTCGACCGCAGGCTCGGCGCGATGATCGCCGAGAAGCTGCTCACGCTCGAGGCCAAGAAGCGCGGGGTGAGCATGGAAGCGCTGATGCACGCGGAAGTCACCTCGAAGGTGCCGGCCGTCACCGGCGAGGACGTCAACGCGTTCATCTCGCAGAACCGCGAACGCCTGCCCAAGGGCGACGAGGCGGACCTGAAGGTGAAGGTTGCCGACTATCTGCACCGCCTGCAGCTCAACCAGCGGACGGAGGCGTTCGTGGCCGGTCTGCGCGAGCAGACGCCGGTGCAGGTCTTCCTCAAGCCACCGGATCCCGTCCGCGTCAGCGTGGACAGCAAGGGCGGCTTCGCCCGCGGGCCCGATGACGCGGCGGTGACCATCGTGGAGTTCACGGACTTTCAGTGCCCGTTCTGCAAGAACGTGGTGCCCACGCTCAAGGACCTGGTCACCAGGTATGGAGACAAGGTCCGCTGGGTGTTCCGCGATTACCCGATCGTGGGATTGCATCCCGACGCCCCGCTCGTCCACGAGGCGGCCCGGTGCGCCGGCGAGCAGGGCAAGTTCTGGCTCTACCACGACCTCGCCTTCGAGCGCGCGCCCGCGGCCACGCCGGCCAACCTGAAGGCCTACGCGGCCGAGGTCGGCGTCGAAGCCAACGCCTTCAGCCAGTGCCTGGACAGCCACAAGCACCGCGCGGCGGTCGCGGCGGACGTCGAGACCGGCTCCAAGCTCGGGGTGACCGGGACGCCGACGTTCTTCATCAACGGCCAGCTCCTGGTCGGCAATCAGCCGCTGGCGGAATTCCAGCGCGTCGTCGAGCGCGAGCTGGGACGCACGGCGGCGGCGCCGGCGCCGACTGTCAACCCGCGCTGAGCCCGCTCGGAGGGGGACCGTCTTCGCGGTCCCTGCTCGCCCCGCTGTGTGTGATCGTCGGGGCGAATACGTTTTCGATCGGTGGGTTTGCGCCGCTGCTGCCGGAGATGAGCCGCGGGGCCGGCCTCGCCGATTGGGAGCTCGGAATTCTCGCCGGGGTGTTCGGGTTCGCGCGGATGATCTCGGACTTGCCCGCGGGCCTGGTCATCCAGCGGCACCTGCGTCGGGCGCTGCTGTGCGCGCCGCTGGGCATCATCGCCGGCGTGGCGTGTCTCGGGGCGGGCGGGCCGTTCTGGCTGCTCGTGCTCGGTCGTGGGCTGATGGCCGTCGGCCACACCCTCGGCATGCTCGGCGGGCTCACCGCGGTGCTGCGGTATGCGGCGCCCAACCGGCTCGGCGCCTCGCTGAACGTCTACGAGTTCTCGGCGATGATCGGGATGCTCGGCGGCGTCATGCTGGTGGGATCGTTACCGGCGTCGCTGCCCTGGAACATCGCGCTGATCGTGACCTGCTCGCCGCAGCTGATCGGGATGCTGATCCTGCCGCTGGCCCTGCGCACGCTGCCCCGCGAGAGCGCCGTCGATCCGGCGACCCGAACGGACGCCGCGATCGCTTCATCGCCGCGTCCGGTGGCCGGATCGTCGCGACTGGTGGTCCTGGCCTTCGCCGCGGGCACGGCACTCGCGCTCACCTACACGACGGTGGAGCAGTTCCTGCTGCCCCTGCGGGCCAGCCGCGAGTTCGGCCTCGGCCGATCGGGCATCGCCTCGCTGTTGATGACGAGTCAGCTCGCCGATCTCCTCGCGCTGCTGCCGGTCGGCCTGTGGGCCGATCGCCGCGGCGTCGCGCGCATGCTCGGGACCGTGCTCTTCGCTCTCGCCGCGGGCGCCTTGCTGATCGGGTTCGGCACGCTTCCGCTCATGGCGATCGGGTGCGCGTCGCTCGGACTCGGAATGGCCGGATGGATGCTCCCGCTCGGCGTGATCCGCTCGGTGACCTCGACCGAGCGGATCGGCTGGCTCACCGCGTGGTATCGCGTGAGCATCGACGCGGGCATGTTCGTCGGCCCGCTCGTCGGCGGCCTCCTCGGGCTCGGCCGCGCCGGCCTGCTGCCCCTGGTCAGCGCGACCGCGATGGCCACCATCGCGGTCCTGCTGTTACGCGCCCCCGCTCCGGGCGATCGGCCCGCTACGTCGCCCGCGGATAGCCCACACCTTTGAGGGCTTCGCCGATCTCGCCGAGGATGGCGGGGTCGTCGATGGTCGCGGGGACGTTGTACTCCACGCCGTCGGCGATGCGCTTCATGGTGCCGCGCAGGATCTTGCCCGAGCGCGTCTTGGGCAGGCGCTTGACCACCATCGCGGTCTTGAAGGCGGCGACGGGCCCGATGTTGCCGCGCACGCGCTCGACCAGCTCGCGCACGATCTCGTCGTCTCCCCGCACGACGCCCGCCTTGGTGACCACGAAGCCCACGGGGACTTCGCCCTTGAGGTCGTCGGCCACGCCGACCACCGCGCACTCGGCCACGTCGGGATGGCCGGCCAGGACTTCTTCCATCGCACCCGTCGAGAGCCGGTGGCCGGCGACGTTGATGATGTCGTCCACGCGACTCATGATGTAGACGTATCCGTCGTCGTCCTTGAAGCCCGCGTCACCGGTCAGGTAGTAGCCGGGATAGCGTGACAGGTAGGACTTCTCGTAGCCGGCGTCGTTGTTCCAGAGCGTGGGCAGACAGCCCGGCGGCAGCGGCAGCTTGATCACGATCGCGCCGATGTCGCCCGCCTTCATCCGGCCGCCGTCCTCGGCGAGCACCTGCACGTCGTAGCCGGGCACGGGCTTGGTGGGCGAGCCCGGCTTCACCGGCAGCATGCCGAGCCCCACGCAGTTGGCCGCGATGGGCCAGGCCGTCTCGGTCTGCCACCAGTGATCGACGACGGGCACGCGCAGCCGCTCCTCGGCCCAGTGCAGCGTGGCCGGGTCACAGCGCTCACCGGCGAGGAACAACGTACGGAAGCGTGAGAGATCGTGGCGCCCGATGTGGGTGCCCTCGGGATCTTCCTTCTTGATCGCGCGGAACGCGGTCGGCGCCGTGAACAGCGCGTTGACGCGATGCTGGGCGCAGAGCCGCCAGAACGCGCCGGGATCGGGCGTGCCCACGGGCTTGCCCTCGTAGAGGATCGTGGTGCAGCCCTTGAGCAGCGGCGCGTAGACGATGTAGGAGTGACCGACCACCCAGCCGATGTCGGAGGCCGCCCAGAACGTCTCCCCCGCGCCCATGCCGTAGACGCCGCCCATGCTCCACTTGAGCGCGACCGCGTGTCCGCCGTGGTCGTGCACGACACCTTTGGGGATGCCGGTCGTACCCGAGGTGTAGAGGATGTACAGCGGGTCGGTGGCGGCGACCGGGACGCAGTCGGCGGGGCTGGCCGCGGCCATCGCCTCGTTCCAGTCGCGATCACGTCCGCTCACGAGCGCGGCGGTCTCCTGTGGCCGCTGGAGGATCACGCAGCGCTCGACCTTGTGCTGGGCCATCTGGATGGCCTGGTCGAGCAGCGGCTTGTAGGGGATCACGCGGTTGACCTCGATCCCGCAGGAGGCCGAGACGATCAGCTTCGGCCGGGAGTCGTCGATGCGCGTGGCCAGCTCCTTGGGCGCGAAGCCGCCGAAGACCACCGAGTGAATGGCGCCGATCCGCGCGCAGGCCAGCATGGCGACCACGGCCTCGGGGACCATCGGCATGTAGAGGATCACGCGGTCGCCGCGCTCGACGCCCTGCGCGCGCAGCATTCCGGCGCAACGAGCCACGAGATCGCGCAGCTCGCGGTAGGTGAAAGTCTTGACCGTGCCGGTCACTGGGCTGTCGTAGATCAGCGCCGCTTGCTTGCCCCGTCCCCGGTCGATGTGGAGGTCGAGCGCGTTGTAGCAGGTGTTGAGCATCCCCCCCACGAACCATCGGTCGAACGGCGAGCGCGATCCGTCGAAGACGCGGTCCCACCGCCGGTCCCAGTGAATGTCCTCCGCGGCCGCGGCCCAGAATCCCTCCGGGTCTCGCATCGACCGCGCGTACATCTCGTCGTAGACCGTGGCCATCTTGCTCCTCCGTCACGCGCTGACGTCGATGAGGACCTTCATGACGGGGCCGCCGCCGAGCGCTTCTTCCATGCCCTGCTGGAGGGCGTCGAGCGGCAGGCGCCGGCTCACCAGCGGCGCCACCGGCACCGCGCCGCTGTCGGCGAGGCGGATCGCTTCCTCCCAGTCGTCGCGCGCGTAGAGGCGGCTGCCGTGCATGGTCAGCTCGCGCTCGAACATCCGGTAGAGGTTCACGGGCATCGGCTCGGCGTGAATCGCCACGATACTGACCGTGCCCCACACCCGCACCACGTCGGTGACCGCGCGGACGGCCGCGGGATTGCCCGTCACCTCGAAGGCCACGTCGACGCCGGTGCCGTCGGTCCACGCGTCGACGAATCGGTTGACGTCCGTGCCCGGGCCGACCGTTTCCACCCCGAAGCCCTTCAGCATCTCCAGGCGGAACGGATTCACCTCGCACACGACCACGCGGGCGCCGCGATACCGCGCGACCAGCGCGATCAGCGTGCCGATCGGGCCCCCGCCGAACACGAGCACGGCGTCGCCGGCCTGGACCTGGGCGCGCCGCACGTCGTGGGTGGCGATGGCCAGCGGCTCGATCAGCGCGGCGTCATCGTCGGCGAGCGTCGACGGCACGTGGAGCAGCCGCGCGGTCGGCACCGCCCAGTACTCCTGCATCCCGCCGGGGAGATCGACGCCAAGCACCTTGAGCCCGTAGCAGAG
>DATHGT010000235.1:0-15429 GCA_035317605.1 Candidatus Acidiferrum sp.
GTGCAGGCGGCGCTGTATACCGGTTTCTCCGCGGCGGAGGAGACGCTGGCGCTGGCGGCTGACGTGTTCGCCGAGCGCGGCCTGCCATTCCCCCCGGATCCGCCCGAGGACGCGTCGCTCGAGGACCTGATGCGCCGTGGCGCGGAGCTGATGGGCGCGCTGCACGGCGACCGAGCCCGTCTCGGCTACGCCGCGCCGGACAACCCGATCACCGGCGCGCTCTATCCGACGGCGATCCAGTACGGCTACGGCGAGATCTGGTTTCGTCCCGGACTGGAACGGCGCCAGCGCGCGCTGGTCGCGGTGGCGGCCTTTACGGCGCTGCGCCTGCCCGAGCAGGTCGCGAAGTTCGGCCAGTCCGCGCTGAACATGGGCCTGTCGCAGACCGAGGTGGTGGAAGCAATCATCCAGACCGCGCCCGCCACCGGATTCCCACCCGCGCTCAACGCGCTCGGCGCGATCAGCGCCGTGTTCCGCTGAGACTGCGGAGAGTCATGCGCTCGTGCGCACGCGCCGCTTCAACGCCCCCTTCATCGCCTCGACGGAGTCGAACGTGCCGACGACACGCCTGGCCCGCCGATCGGCTTCGGCGGCCCGCTCGCCCTTCTGCCACTCCTCGGTCCACCAATACCGCTGATCCGGCTCGATGATCCCGGCCTTGGCGGCGACCGCCGCCTCGTCGCGCGTCAGTCCCTTGGCGCTCACGAGGTCCTTGCGGATGCGCTCGATCTTGGTGCGCACGCGGAGCAGAACTCTCTGCTCTGCCGCCGTGAGACGCGGCGTCAACGACGAGGCCTGGGCACGGCCCGAACGCCACCGATGCGGCCTTGCGTCCACCCTACGGCACTCGTGCGTGGAGGATGTGCTGGAACTCACCCATCATGCCGTCGGGCTGGCCGTCGGAGCCGGTGAGATAGCGTGCGGTGAGCTCGGCGGGGCCGAGGTCGGAAACGACCACGAGGCCCTCGCGGGTGGCGAAGGCCGCGGCCTGGCTCGGGCTCCAGCCCGTCAGGAAGGGCTCGCCGACCGAGGCCACGTAGGCCGCGGTGGTCTTCGCGCCGTAGATGCCGCCGCCGTCGGGACGCAGCGCGCCGTCGAGCAGGTAGTCGTAGGCCACCGAGCTGCCGGAGGCGGATCCCGACCGGATGAACTGGAGCGTGCTCCGGTTGGCCGCCTCGGGCAGATACATCGTGACGCCTTCCCAGATGAAGAAGGTCCGTTGCGTCCGGTCGTAGCCGGCGTCGCGCAGGACCGCCTCCAGCGGGCGCGTGTTGAAGTCGGTCGCCACCAGGGCGACGCGATCGGGGACGGCCCCGAAGATCTTGACCACGCGCTCGCGCTTGGCCGCGATCGTCGCGGGAAGATCCAGCTCGAAGAACCGAGTCCGTGGGAACCGCTCGCGGAAGCGGTAGGCGCGGCTGTCGAACCCGGCGCCCAGGTTGACCACCTGGGTAGCGCCCTGGGAGAGGGCTTCGACGAGCAGCGCGTCCATGTGATGCGTCCGCGCGTTGACCCAGAAGTAGTTCGGATTGTGCCGGGCGCGGCCGGGATCGCTCCGGTACCCGGCCGTTCGCCAGAAGGTCTCGCTGACGAACTTCTCGGCGAGGTAGTCCGGGTTGCGCACCTTCGGATCGGGATGCTGCGCGGCCACCGCGCGCAGCGCGCACACGGCCTCCGCCGTCACCGACACCTGACCCGAGGTCGCCAGGGTCTGGGCGCAGCTGGCCATGAGCGCGCACCCGAGCAACAGCCATCCGCCAGACGTGAGTCGTGTCGTCATGCCTCGTCCGTCGATTCCGTGATCACACGCGATCGAGGCCGGTCGACCATCGGCGGCAGATGTGATGGGCGATCGCGATGGGGGCGGGCAGCGCCGGCCGCGTCGGATCGTCTGATCCGGCGGCGGCGCGCGCGACCATCTCGCGGATCTCGTCGCGGGAGAACCAGCGCGCCTCGGCGAGCTCTTCGGGGTCGACGGTGATCTCCTCGGTCAGGGCTTCGGCGAGAAATCCGATCATCAGGCTCGACGGGAACGGCCACGGCTGCGTGGCCAGGTAGCGCACACGGCCACAGCGGACGCCCGACTCCTCGCGGACTTCTCGGCGCACGGCTTCCTCCAACGTTTCACCCGGCTCGACGAAGCCGGCGAGGCATGAGAAGCGGGCGCCCGCGCGCCGGCGGTTGCGGCCGAGCAGGGCCCGTTCGCCATTGACGGCGAGCATGATCACGACGGGATCGGTGCGCGGAAAATGCGAGGCCCGGCAGTCCGGGCAGCGCCGCTTCCAGCCGGCCGACCCCATCGTGGTTGGCGATCCGCACTGGGCGCAGAAGCGATGGCGGGCGTGCCAGTCGAGCAGCGAGCGGGCCTCGGCGAGGATCGCCGCCTCGCCTGACGCGAGGGTGGGGGCCAGCGCGCGCACGTCGATCAGCTCGGTGTCGACGTCGGGAGCCACGTTCGCTCCGGCGGCGTCGATCGCGAAGTGGGCGCGGCCGTCGTCGAGACCGAGGAAGATCAGCGGCGCGCCGCCGTCGATCTGGTCGCGCCACGGTGCTACCGGCTGCCAGTCGAGCGCGGGTTCTGATGTGCCGCGAGTGAACGGCTTCAGATCGCGCAGCGCCAGCACGCGCGTTTCCGGATCGCCGAGCAGCTTGGCGATCCAGCCGCCGTCGTCCCGGCGCTCGCTGGCGCGATCCAGCGGGTTGCCGCCGAAGCAATAGATGTCTTCCATGCCGGCCGCGGACGAGACGAAGCCTGTCATCGCGACGCGACGCGGTCGGCGCCCTGGCTCAGGTCCGGCAAGTTGCCGGCCGCGGCGGCGATGCGCGGCGACTTCGTGACCGCGAGGGCCTTGGCTGCTGCCTCGTTCTCGTGGATCTTCGCCAGCACGGCCTCGCGCGCCCGGTTGAAGTATTCGCGGTTGTTGACCACGAACTCGCGCGACGTCCGCAGACCGGCGAGGTAGCCGTTGATCTCCGGCACCACGTAGCGCGCCACCATGTCCCAGCTTCGCCTGATGTTCTCGGGGTTGGCCCAGTCGTGGACGAAGCCGACGACCGTACCGAATCCGCCGGAGGCCTGGAGGAGCGACTTGATGCGCGCCACGAGATCGTCGGGCGTGCCGATGGTGGCGACGGCGCCGGGGCCGAAGGCGGTCTTGTCCACGGCCTCGTCGGGATCCTTGAAGTGACGCGCGCCGGGACGCTGCAGGGTCTCGGTGATGTACTCGTTGTGGTGCCGCAGCAGTCCGTGGCGAGCCTCGGCACGCGCCTGCTCGCGGGTCTCGGCGATGTGCCAGCTCATCAGCACGCGCCAGTTCCGGCGGTCGACGGTCTGGCCGTGCTCGGCGGCGGCGGTCTCCGCAAAGCTCCATTGCTGCGGCAGGGCGTCGAGACCTTCCTCGGACAGGGACCCGATCGAGATGACGCCGATGCCGTGCTTGCCGGCCAGCGTCATGCCCGAGGGGCTGATCTGCGAGGCGACCGCGAACGGCATGTCCTCCTGCAACGGCAGCAACTGCAGCGCGGCGTCCTGCAGCGTGAACCAGTCGGACTTGACGGTCACGCGCTCGCCGCGCATCAGGCGGCGGATGACGCCGATGGCCTCGTCCTGGCGGTCGCGCAGCAGCATCGGATCGATCCCGAGGGTATGGGCGTCGGAGGCCAGCGCGCCCGGTCCCGAGCCGAAGATCACGCGCCCGCCGGTCATGTAGTCGAGCTGGACCATCCGTTGCGCCACGTTGAAGGGATGGTGATAGGGCAGGGACACGACGCCGGTGGCGAGCTTGATGCGCTTGGTCCGCTCGCCCGCGGCGGCCAGGAACATCTCGGGCGAGGCGATCATCTCCCAGCCGCTCGAGTGATGCTCGCCGCACCAGAACTCGTCGTACCCGAGGGTGTCCAGGTGCTCGACGAAGTCGAGGTCGCGACGGAACTGCAGCATCGGATGCTCGCCGACGGGGTGGTGGGGGGCGAGGAACGCGCCGAAGCCTAGACGAGACATGTGCAGGTCTCCTGACTGGATATGATCAGCGACAGTACCTCTTGACACCTCCACTTCGCCAGCGGAACATCCGGACTCATGCGACAGATCGCGGAAGACAAGCTCCTGCCCGCCGATATCGACGCCCAGCCTGTCGTGCAGGCCGCGGCCGCGCTGCAGCCGGTGATTCGTGGCCATCGCGAGGACATCGAGCGCGAGCAGCGGTTGCCGAAGGCGCTGGTCGAGCAGTTTCACGCGGCCGGGTTCTACAACCTGATCAGCCCGCGCGAGCTGGGCGGTCTGCAGGCCGACCCACTGACCTACGTGCGGGTGGTGGAGCTGGTGGCCGAGGCCGCCGGCGCGGCCGGCTGGAACCTGGCCAACAACAGCATCTGCCAGCTCATCGCGCTTGGGTTGGAGGACGAGGGCGTCCACGAGATCTTCGCGGACGGACCCGACAGCGTCATCGCCGGCACCGCGGTGATGGGTGGCGGACGGGCCGTGGCGGTCGACGGGGGCTACCGGGTCACCGGTCGCTGGCCGTTCGGCAGCGGCTGCCAGGAGGGCTCCTGGATGCTGGGCAGCTTCCAGATTTTCGACGGCGCGGAGCCGCGCCGCAGCCCGGATGGCTCGTCGGTCCACTGGCGGGGATTCTTCCAGCGCTCGGAAGCGCAGATCGTCGAAGGCAGCTGGGACGTGGCCGGGCTCCGTGCGACCGGCAGCTTCGACTGGACCGTCGACGACGTCTTCCTTCCGGAGCGGCGAACGATGGTCCACGCCGGCGCTCCGCTCGACAATCAGTGGAAGCGCTGGCCGGGGGTCTCGTACGCCGTGCCGGCCCAGGCCTGGGTCGGGCCCCACCACAGCGCCGTGATCACCGGAATCGCCCGCGCCGGCATCGACGCGCTGATCGAGCTGGCCGCAGCGAAGACGCCGCGCGGCCGCACCGGCCGGCTCTGCGAGAGTCCGCAAGTCCAGGACGCTGTCGGTCGCGCCGACTCGCTCCTGAACGCCGGTCGCGCGTACCGCAGCGCGACGATCACCGAGATCTGGAACACCGTCGCGTCCGGCGAGGAGACCACCCTCGAGCAACGGGCCCGCTGCCGGCTGGCCGCGGCCCACGCCGCCGACAGCGCCCGCGAGGCGATGGACCTGATGTACCGCCACGGGGGCAGCACGTCGTACAAGCGCGACAGCCGCCTGGCCGAGTGCTGGCGCGACCTCCACGTCGTCGCCCAGGCCGTCACGCTCCTCCCGGAGTGGTACCCGATCGGCGGCCGGGTCTTGCTGGGGATGGACCCCGGCCCACGCCTGCGATAACGACAGTACGGTTCTCCCGCTTCACGATGGGGGCCGCCGATCCTTCGGTGATCGTATTCAAGGAGGTTTGCATGAGTCGTCACGATGCTCGGCGGTTCAGCCGGCGGAGGTTCCTGGCCGGGGCCGCCGGGACGGTCGGGCTTCTTGGCCTACGTCCCGGGTCGATCGCAGCGGAGCCGCCGCCCGAGACGACGACGCTGAGGCTCGCTCAGTTCACCAGTGGTTGTCAGGGGCCATTTCACGTGGCCGGAGAACTTCTCCGGGCCGAAGGGTTCACCGACGTGCAGTACGTTCGGATCGACACGAACCAGCAGATCACCGACTCGCTGGCCGCGCGGACCGTCGACGTCGGGGTCCAGTTTTCCGCTCCTTTCATCGGAGACATCGACCGGGGCGTTGACATCGTGACGCTCGGAGGCGTTCACGCGGGATGCTTCGTGCTCTTCGGAAATCGTGCGGTCCGCAGCGTGCGCGACCTGAAAGGCAAGACCGTATCGGTCCCCGGCGTGGACACACAGAACGCGGCGCGGATGTACATCGCGAGCATGGCGGCTTACGTGGGCCTCGACCCGGCGCGGGACATCACGTGGGTCGCCCACCCCCTCGCCGAAGCGGTGCGTGCGTTCACGGACGGCAAGGTCGACGCGATCATGGGCTTCCCGCCGCTGGCCCAGGAGCTGCGCGCCAAGAAGATCGGCCACGTCGTGGTCGACAGCACGACCGACCGGCCATGGTCGCAGTACTTCTGCTGCATGATGGTCGCCGGCCGCGAGTTCGTCAAAAAGCATCCCGTCGCGGCGAAGCGCGCGGTCCGGGCCATCGTCAAGGCGACGGCGATCTGCGCGCAGGAGCCCGAGCGCGTGGCCCGGCTCCTGGTCGAGCGGGGCATCGTGAAGCAATACGACTACGCGCTCCAGACGATCAAGGAGCTGCCGTACGCGCGCTGGCGCGACTACGATTCGGAAGACACCCTGCGCTTCTACGCGCTCCGTCTTCACGAGGCGGGGATGATCAAGTCGAGCCCGCAGAAGATCATCGCCCAGGGCAGCGACCTGCGCTTCATCAACGAGCTGAAGAAAGAGCTGAAGGGCTGATCGGACTCCCTCTGAATCGTCGCCAGTTCCTCGGGACCGCGGGCGCGAGCTTCCTCGCCGCTCCGCTCGTGGCGGAGGCGCAGAAGCCCGTGAAGCCTGCGCGCATCGGCTACCTGCTCACCGGATCACTCGAATCTCCCGAGACGCGCGCGGCACTCGATGCGTTCCGACAGGGGCTGCGCGAGCGTGGCTACGTCGAGGGACAGAACGTCGTCATCGAGTATCGAACCGCCGAAGGCAGGATCGAGCGGTTTCCGGAGTTGGCCAGGGAACTGGTCAGGCTCGAGGTCGACCTCATCGTGGCCGGCACGACGCCCGCCGCTCGCGGCGCCCGACAGGCGACCACGGCGGTTCCCATCGTCGCGTTTGCGATGGGCGATCCGGTCGGAGACGGACTCGTGGCCAGTCTCGCGCGGCCGGGGGGCAACGTCACGGGGTTGACGTTCTTGGGCCCGCAGCTCGTCCCCAAGCGCCTGGAGCTGCTCAAGGAGCTTCTTCCCAAGGTTTCCCGGGTCGCCGCCCTCTGGCAGCCTGCCGCGTTCGCCGACCGCACGATGAACGAGATGTGGAAAGAGACCGAGACGGCGGCCCGGATTCTGGGCGTTCAGCTTCTACCGGTGGAAGCGCGGGGCCCCGATGAGCTGGAGGGCGCGTTTTCGAAGATGGCGGGAAGCCGCGTCGACGCGGTCCTGCTGTTTCCGAGCACGATGCTCTTCAACGAGCGGCGACGCCTCATCGCGCTCGCCGCCAAGTTTCGGCTCCCCGCGATGTTCAACGCCAGGGAGTTCGTGGAGCTCGGGGGCCTGATCGGCTATGGCGCGAGCCTCGCGGATTTGACCCGGCGCTCCGGGATGTACGTGGAGAAGATTCTCAAGGGCGCCAAGCCGGCCGACCTGCCCGTCGAGCAGCCGACGAAGTTCGATCTCGCGATCAACATGAAGACCGCGAGGGCCCTGGGCCTGACGATTCCGCCGGCGCTGCTTGCACGCGCCGACCGGGTGATCGAATGACCGACGGTCCAGGGCGCCACGACGAGGCGGCGCGGAGGAGATGCAGCATGCACGACACCGACCTGGGGCCAGGGCGTCCGGACGCCGACGAGTGCCAGCCGTACTACTTTCAGTACATCGGGCTGTTCCCCGACGGGCACATCGTCGAGCTCCTCGAGCGCCAGATCGCCGAGAGCGCCAACACGCCGTCCATTCCTTGACGATGTCGACGGTGTCGTGCCAGCATCGGGCGTATGAACGCCAAGCAGCTGCTTGCCGAAGCACTTCGGTTGCCGCCGGAAGAGCGCGCCACGCTCGCGAGCGAACTCATCGAGAGCCTTGATGAGGGAATCGACAACGACGCCGAAGCGGCTTGGTCGCTCGAGATTCGCCGTCGACTCGAGCGGTTGGACGCTGGCCTAGCGAAGACAGTGCCGTGGGCCGAGGCTCGTCGTCGGATCCTCGCTGCCGCCGGGCTCAACCCTGACGCTTGAGTATCTCGACGAGGCGTTAGCCGAAGCCGAAGAAGCCGCCCGCTGGTACGCGACACGCAGCCCGCAGGCTGCGGCGGCGTTCGCAGGCGAACTCGACATGGCTGCTTCCGCGATCGAGCGCGCGCCGTCCACGTGGCCGACGTATGATCACGACACCCGTCGGTTCCTGCTCCGTCGCTTTCCGTACAGCGTCATCTATCGGGTCGAGCCGTCGAGAATCGTGATTGTCGCAATCGCACACGGCCGTCGCCGGCCTGGTTACTGGAAGGAACGACTCACGACGTGAGGAGCCGCAGTACGGGGCGCGGCCAGTCGATCGGCGACTCCTAGTTCCGCCAGCTTCGCCCGTCCGCCCGCGGTGATGGTCAGGGCCCGGCTGTCCGGGATTCGCGCGATCCACTGGCGCTCGAGAAAAGGCTCTGCGAGGCCTGCGCCCACGGCGCCGGAGATGTGAGGCCGGCGCTCGGTCCAGTCGATACACGTGCGGCAGTATCGCCGTTTCGCACCGCGTGCCTGCTCGAGATCGACGCCGAGACCGGTGAGGAATCGCGCGCCCGAGTCCGTCAGCTCGCCGCCACCGTCATCAGTGCCTCGATCGCGCGCGCGACCTCCGCGGACTTGAGCCGGTAGTAGTGACAGCGGCCCTGCTTCTCCATCGCGAGGAGCTCTCCGGCGACCAACCGGGACAGGTGGCTGCTCGCCGTCGGCGCCGTCACGCCGGCGAAGTACGCCAGCTCCTTCCCGGTGAACGCGCCGCCGCCGAGGAGCGCGGTGAGAATGCGCGTCCGCGCCGGCTCGCCGAGGAGTCCGGCCACTTCCGCCAGCATGTCGGTGTCACCCATGATCGACACACTAGGCCGACGCGCGGCCAAGGGGCAAGGGGAGACGGTTCGATCGGCGTCGAAGCGTTCGGGATGGACGCGCGCGTGGTCGTGACGCGATACTGCCAGCGAGTCAGATCCGACGAAGAAGGAGGACGGCAATGATCACGCTCTGCATTCGCTACACGATCGACGCGAGCAAGGTGGCCGACTTCGAGGCCTATGGGCGAGACGTCGCCGGGCCGATCGAGCGCTGCGGCGGCAAGGTGGTCGGGTACTACGCGCCGACGAAGTTCGCCGGCCCCACCAATAGCGCGCTCGCGCTCATCGACTTCCCGAGCCTCGCGGCCTATGAGCGGTATCGAGAGGCGCTGGCGGCCGATCCGGAGCACGTCGAGGTGGCGCGCCGGGCCGCGCAGGCCGGCGTCATTCTCGTCGAGGACCGATCCTTCGTGCAGCGCGTGTCGTAATCGACCGGCCCGACCTCACGCGGTGACCGCCGGCGCGGCCTCGTACAAGTAGCACGCGACGTCGTGATCCGGCGCGACGGTGACGGGCGGCGGCGCGGCCTCGGCGCAGCGCGGCATCGCGAAGGGACAGCGCGTACGGAAGCGGCACCCGGAAGGCGGATTGATCGCGTTCGGGGGATCGCCGGCGATGGGCGGGCGCTCCATGCGACGATCCGGATCCATGCTCGGGGCCGAGGCGAACAGGGCCTGCGTGTACGGATGCTTCGGCGTGTCCGAGAGCGCGTCGGCGCTGCCCGTCTCCACGATCTGGCCGAGATACATCACGAGGACCCGGTCGCTCACGTACTCGATCACGTTCAGGTCGTGCGAGATGAAGACGTAGGTGAGGGCACGCTCCGTCTTCAGTTCCAGGAGCAGGTTGAGCACCTGAGCCTGCACGGACTTGTCGAGCGCGGACACCGGCTCGTCCAGCACGAGTAGCTTGGGATCGAGCACGAGCGCGCGCGCGATGTTCACCCGCTGGCGCTGGCCGCCCGAGAGTTCGTGAGGATAGCGGCGGCCGTACAGGCGCGGATCCAGTCCCACGCGGTCGAGCAGCGCGCTCGCCTTCTCACGCGCCTGGGCGCGCCCCGCGCCGTGCACGAGCAGGCTGAAGGCCACGGCGTCTTCGATGGTGAGCCGGGGGTTCAGGGAGGCGTAGGGGTCCTGGAAGACGAGCTGCATGTCGCGACGTAAGCGCTTCATCCGACCCGGCACGACGCGCAGCACGTCCTCGCCATCGAACCACACGCTGCCCGCGTCCGGCTCCACCAGGCGCAGAATCAGCCGCGCGAGCGTCGACTTGCCGCAACCCGATTCGCCCACGATGCCCAGCGTCTCGCCGGGGCTCACGTCGAACGCGACGTCGTCGACCGCGCGCACCCAGGCCTGCGTACGCTGGAGCACGCCGCCACGCAGCGGGAAATGCTTGCGCAGGCCGCGCGCCGAGAGCAGCGGCGCCGCGGTCACGCGCGGATCTCCATCGCATCGCGCAGGCCGTCCGAGACGAGATTCAGCGCCATCGACGTCACGAAGATCGCCAGCCCCGGCAGCGCCGGCACCACCGGGTTCACGTAGATCGACTGGCGCAGCGTGTTCAACATCAGGCCCCACTCGGCGGCGGGCGGCGTCACGCCGAGGCCGAGGAACGAGAGCCCCGCGGCCAGGATGATCGACAGCGAGACCTGCGTGCTCGCAAAGACCAGCACCGGGCCGAGGACGTTGGCGAGGAGGTGATGGCGGAGGATCTGCCAGACCCCGGCCCCACTCGCCCGCGCGGCGGCAAGGTACTCCAACCCCTTGACCTGTACGGTGGCGGATTCCGCGACGCGCACGACGCGGGGGACGAAGACGATCGAGAGCGAGATCAGCGTGTTGGGCAGGCCGGGACCGAGGGCGCCCGAGATCGCGATCGCGAGCAGTACGGCGGGGAACGCATAGAAGACGTCCATGGTGCGCATCACCAGCGTGTTCGTGAGCCCGCCGGCGTACCCGGCGACCACGCCGAGCACGGTGCCGAGGAGGAACGCGACGACCACCGGCGTGAGGCCGGCGACGAGCGTCATGCGGCCACCCCACAGGAGGCGGCTCAGCATGTCGCGGCCCTGCTCGTCGGTGCCGAGGACGTGGGAGGCCGACCCGATCGGCGCGAGCCGCAGCCGGATCGAACCGGCGTTCGGATCGTAGGGCGCGATCCATGGCGCCAGGAGGGCGGAGAGCATGACGAGTAGAAGAAGCGTGCCGGCGACGAGCGTCGCGCGATCCCGCGCGAGGCGCCAGGCGACGGTGCGCCAGTAGGACATCGGCGCGCCGGGGATGGCGCTGATCTCGTGGGCAGCGACGAGCAACATCAGTGGCGCGCGATGCGCGGATCGATGAACGTCTGCAGCACGTCGACCAGCAAGTTCAGCAGCACGAAGAACGTCGCGAGCACGAGGATCACGCCCTGGAGCACCGGGATGTCGCGCTGGAAGATCGCGAGATTCAGCAGGTACCCCGTGCCCGGCCACGAGAAGACGGCTTCGACGAGGACCGAGCCGCCGAGCTGGAAGCCGAACTGCAGGCCGAGCACGGTGATGATCTGCGGCGCCGCGTTCTTCACGACGTGCGCGAAGACCCGCCGGTGCGCGAGCCCCTTGGCGCGGAGGGCGAGCACGAACTCCTGCGCGAGGATGTCGAGCGCGGCCGACCGGACGACCCGCGCGATGACGCCGAGCGGGATCAGCGCGAGGGCGATGGTCGGCAGTGTCATGTGTCTGAGGGTGGCCACGATGCCGCCGTCGGGCGCCGCGCCCATCGCGGGAAGCCAGTTGAGCTGCACCGAGAAGATGATGATGAGGATGATGCCCGCCCAGTAGTGGGGCACGGAGACGCCGACGACCGCGATCGCGCTCGCGATCTTGTCGAGGGCGCGGCCCTGCCGGAACGCGGCGAGCAGGCCGAGCGCGATGCCCGCACCGAAGGCCAGCACGGACGACGACACCGCGAGGACGAGGCTGTTGGCCAGCGAGTCGCGCACGTCGAGGATCACCGCGCGGCGGGTGGCGATCGACTTCCCGAGATCGCCCGTGACCACGTGGCCGAGCCACTTCAGATACTGCACGGGGAGTGGCCGGTCGAAGCCGTAGGCCTTCTTGATCTCTTCGACTTGCGCCTTGCTCGCGTCGACCGGCAACACGGCCGCGATCGGATCGCCAGGGGCGAGGTGCACCATCGCGAAGACGATGATGCTCGCCCCGAGCAGGGTCGGGATCGTGAGCACGAGCCGCCGGCCGACGTAGCCCCACATCGAGCGCTACTTGGTGATGCTGACCTGCGTGAGATCGACGAACCAGCTCTGCGGCGGCACGAAACCCTTCACCTTGGTGCTCATCGCACGCGGGTTGAGGTCGTGCACGACGAAGAGCCACGGCGCCTCGTCGACGACCAGCTCGTGGAGCTTGGCCAGGATCGCGTCCTGTTTGCCGAGGTCGAACGTTTTCTCCGCCTCGTCCAGCAGCTTGTCCGACTCCGGATTGACGAAGGGCATGATGTTCACCGACGTCGGCGGCACGGACTTCGAGTGGAAGAACCGTCCGAACCCGCTGAACGGCTCCAGGAAGTTGAAGGAGATGTTCAGCGCGTTGACCCCCGCGTTTTCACCGGTGAAGCCGATGCGGAAGCGCTGGGTGAGCGAGTTCCACTCGATCGGCTGCAGGTCCACGTCGATCCCCACGTCCTTCAGGTTCTTCTGGACGAGCTCGTTCATGGCCAGCGGGAGCATCTGTCCCGAGCCGGACGTCGAGATCAAGGCGACCGCGCGCGCCGGCCGCTTCGAGGCGCCGTCGAAGCCCGCCTGCCTGAGGAGCTCCTTCGCCTTCGCCGGGTTGTGCTCGTACGTCTCCTTGGGATTGCCGAACCACGGGTGACCCTTGTACGCCACCCCCGTGCCCGGCACGCACGTGTCGTTCAGCAAGTTCTTGCAGATGCCCACGCGATCGATGGCGTAGTTCGCCGCCTTGCGGACGAGCTTGTTGTTCCACGGCTCCTTGTCGAGACGCAGGATGTGCCCCCAGTTGTGCGGGTACTTGTTGGTCACGATCTGGAAGCCGGCGCCCTTCAGCTGCGCGATGGAGTCCGGCGGCGGCACCTCGATCCAGTCGACCTGGCCGCTGCGGAGCGCGGCCAGGCGGGTGGTCGGCTCGGGCATCGGCAGCAGCACGAGCTTGTCGACCTTCGGCGTCCGCTTCGGGTCCCAGTACGCCTTGTTCGCCTCGAATTCGAGCCGCTCGCGCGGCACGAAGCGGGTGACCTTGAACGGGCCGGTGCCGGACGGCTGCTCGGCGAACTTCCGCCAGTCCTTGACCTTGTTCCACTGCGCCGGCGAGACGATGACCATGTACACGATCTGATACGGCACAAAGCTGGTGACCGTCGGCGTCTCCAGCTCGATCGTGGAGTCGTCGAGCTTCTTCATCGCCTTCAGCGCGGAGAGGCGCCAGGAAATCTGGGCGGAGCCGTACTGGTCGAACTGCGGCGACTGCTTGTTCTTGATCGAGTCGAACGTGAAGAGCACCGCGTCGGCGTTGAACGCGCTGCCGTCGTGGAACTTCACGTTCTTGCGGAGCTTGAAGATCCACTTCTTCGGGTCGCTCTTGCTGACCTCCCACGACTCTGCGAGCCCGGGCACGAGCGTGGGGAGCTTGTCGCTCCGCGACAGGTCCCAGTTGATGAGGGGCTCGTAGATCTGGTAGCCGACGAAGCGGAAGCCTTCGAAGCCGTTGTCGGTCTGGCCGCCGGTGTAGGGGATGTCGGCCGCGGTCATGCCGATGCGGAGCGTGCCTTCCGCGAAGGCGCCGCTCGCGAGCGCGAGCGACAGGACGGCGATGAAGAGTGAAGGGACGAAGCGTGTCATGGCGATCCTCCTTGGGTGAGGCTCGGTGCGAGGGCGGCGAGCGATGGCCCGAGGCGTTCAGGCACGAGGTGACAGCGTGAGACGTGGCCGGACGCCACGAGGTGGAGGGCCGGCGCGGTCTCGATGCAGACAGGCTTCACGTGCGGACACCGTGCGGCAAAGGCGCAGCCCGGCGGTAGCGCGGCGAGATTCGGCGGCGCGCCCGGAATCGGCACGAGGGCGCGGCCTTTCTGGCCGCGCCGCACCGTCGCCAGCATCAGGCCTTCGGTGTAGGGATGCGCCGGCGCCCGGAACAGCTCTCGGACGGGGGCCTGCTCGACGATGCGCCCGCCGTACATGACCGCCGCGTCATCGGCGATCTCGGCGGCGACCCCGAGGTCATGGGTGACGAAGATCACCGCGAGACCGAGGCGGCGCTGAAGGTCGCGCAGTAACCATAAGATTTGGGCCTGCACGGTCACGTCGAGCGCGGTCGTCGGTTCGTCCGCGAGTAACAGCTCCGGCTCGCACGCGAGCGCAATCGCGATCATCGCCCGCTGACGCATGCCGCCCGAGAGCTCGTGAGGATAGCTCGTCAGGCACCGCTCGGGCGAGGGCACTTGCACGAGGTCGAGCAGGTCGCGCGCGCGCCGGCGGGCGGCGGCACGGTTGTGACCGCGATGCTGGACGAGCGTCTCCTCGATCTGCCGGCCGATCGTGTACACGGGGTCGAGCGCCGTCATCGGCTCCTGAAAGACCATCGCGACGACACCGCCGCGGAGCTCTCGCCGCGCGCGCTCGTCGAGCCGGTTCACGTCGTGGCCCTTGAGGCGGACCTCGCCGCCGACGCGCGTGCGGCCGGGGGGGTGGAGACCGAGGATCGAGCGCAGGGTGACGCTCTTGCCGGAACCGGACTCGCCGAGAAGCGCCAGCACCTGTCCCGGGCTCACCTCGAAGCTCACCGCGTTGACGGCGCTGACCACGCCGTCCCGGGTCGCGAACTCGACACTGAGATCGCTGACGCTCAGGAGTGACATGCGTAGGGGCCGCCGAGCGGCGCCGTCATCGTACAGGATTCGCCATGGAAACGGTACGCGAAGGGCAAGCGCCATGCCCCAGCGCCACGAAACGTCGGCGCACAGTTGGGTCGCCCGCACCGGACGACGCTGCACACGAAAGCGGCGGCCGAAGGCGGAGTGCCACCGCAAGCGGCAGTCGCGGCGGCCCCCATATTGTCTTGGGGGCGTCACCCATATTGACTATGGTCCGGTGAAGACGAAGTGTCCGCAGTGCGGGGGGATGACGAAGACGCGGCGAGAGCCGGGGTACCGCTACGCGGAGTCGGGGCTCTCCAACGTCGTCCTGATCAACGCGGTCACCACGACGAGCTGCTCCAAGTGTGGCGAGGTCTACACGAAGTTCTGTGCGATCGAGCGGCTGCACAAGGCGATCGCGACCGCGCTGATCCGCAAGAAGGGACGCCTCGCACCCGAAGAGATCCGCTTCCTCCGGAAGTCGCTCGGATGGTCCGGAGTGGACTTCGCCCGACAGATGGGGACTACCAAGGAGACAGTCTCGCGCTGGGAGTCCGGGAAGCTCCCCATGGGTCCGCAGGCCGACCGATTGCTCCGGATGCTCGTGGCGAAAAGCACCCCGGTTGAACAATATCCGGTCGATGTTCTTTCACATGTGGCCGCGGCCGGACCGGCGAGACCCGCGAGAGTCGAGCTCGAGGACGGACCCAAAGGATGGACGTTCCGCCCAGGGCCGACGTTGGTGAGCTGATGGGAGACTCCTGATGTCGTCTACAACCGAGTCGTCTGCGCCCTTTCAGAGCTGAAACACGGGTTC
>DATHGT010000236.1:0-2175 GCA_035317605.1 Candidatus Acidiferrum sp.
TCGCGCATCAGGTGAGGCTCGAGGGGCGGGGCAAGAGCGGGCCGGAGTGGTTCGAGGTCCGCGAGGCCAACGTCTCGTACGATCACCCGTACGACCTGCCGCTCGAGCACGCGCTCAACATCGACTTCGTCAACGAGGCCATGGGGCCGGGCGCCCGCGTCTCCGTGGAGCTGAGCGTGGACGCGGCGCGCCAGCTCGTCAAGACCATCGAGGCGGTGCTCGCCCAGGCCGACGCGCGCGGCGTGCTGGAAGATATTCCGCTCGCGGCGGTCGGTTCCGCCAAGGCTTAGCCGCGTCGCCTGTGTGAGGTGGAGGTGGGATGGCCCCACCCGCAACCCCAACTACAAAGGGGTTGCGGGTGGGGCCATCCCACCTCCACCTGCGCGGGGTTCTTCCTTCTACTTCTCTAGCCCGCTGCTTCTCTAGCTCGGCAGAGGCTTCTCGGTCGCGTGGGCGGGGGCTTCCAGCTCGTAGGCGTTCATGTTGTAGGCGAGCACGGCGTAGCACGCGATCAGGTTGGTCAACGCCATCGCCCCGCGCTGACCGAACCGCGCCGTCGCGGCGTCGAACGTTCCCTTGCTGACCTTGCGGTTCTGCAGGAGCTCGCGGGTGAAGTCTACGGCGGCTTGCTCGTCGGGATCGAGGTTGGTCAGCGGGCGCCGCTCGCGGATGTTGTCGACCACGTCGTCGCGGATGCCGGCCTTGCGCGCGGCGGCGGCGTGGGCGTACCAGATGAAGGCGCAGCTCATCTCGCGCGCCACCGAGATCATGACGAGCTCCTGAAGCTTCTGGGTCAGGCTGGCCTCGTCGCGCAGGCAGAGGCGCAGGGCTTCGAGCTTTTGCGCCATCTCGGGCATGTGCAGGAGCAGCGTGTACGGGCCGACGTTGGGCCGGCCCTGCCGCGCCTGCATGAACTGATCGTAGGCGGGCTTGTCCTGGTCGGCGACCTGATCGCGGGTGACGAGCGGGATGCGGGCCATGAATCCTCCTTGGGATGAGCGGGGTCGCGTGATTATGAGGCGCCCGCGAGCGAGCTTCAAGCCTCCGGCCGATGTCACGCGCTGTTCTGACATCGCGCGGCGACTTCTCCCCGCGGGCCGGCATGGCTGGGGTAAGATCGGGGCGCCGCGGGCCGCGGTGGAAACCCGTGGGTGAACATGCCGACTCGCAGGAGGGATCAGCGATGAGCGAGAACTGCCAGGACCTCGAGTTTCTTACCGGCATCCGGGTCGTCGACTTCACCCAGTTCGAGGCGGGGACCTCCTGCACCGAGGCGCTGGCCTGGCTCGGCGCCGAGGTGGTCAAGGTCGAGAACCCGAAGACCGGCGATCCCGGCCGCCGCCTGCGGCCCGGCAAGCCCGACGACGACCCCTGGTACTTCCACATGTTCAACGCCAACAAAAAATCGCTGGCCATCGATCTCAAGTCGGCGCGCGGGCTCGAGATCGTCAAGCAAATGCTCGCCAAGGCCGACGTCACGGTCGAGAACATGGCGCCGGGGACCATCGAGCGCCTCGGGCTCGGCTACGACGAAGTCAAGAAGATCAACCCCCGCATCATCTATTGCTCGATCCAGGGGTTCGGGACCGGCAGCAAGTACGAGAAGGGCCTGGCCTTCGACATGATCGCCCAGGCCGCCGGCGGCACCATCAGCGTGACCGGCGAGTCCGACCGTCCCCCCGTCAAGCCCGGCCCGAGCTTCGGCGACACCGGCACCGGCATGCTGATGTCGGTGACCATCCTCGGCGCGCTCCACGAGCGCGCGCGGACCGGCAAGGGCCGGCGGCTCCAGATCGCGATGCAGGACGCGATGTTTCACTACATGCGCACGTGCTTCGCCAACCAGGCGCGCACGGGCAAGCCGGCCCCGCGGCGCGGCGGGAAAACTCCGGGCGGCAACAACTCACCGTCCGGGCTCTACCAGTGCCGGCCGTTCGGCTCCAACGACTGGTGCTACATCACCACCAGCCGCGCCAACCCCGAGCACTGGGTGCGCCTGATGAAGCTGATCGGTCGCGAGGAGCTGATCGAGGACCCGCGCTACGCCACCGGCGCCGACCGCTTCAAGCGCGAGGCGGAAGTCGACGCGATCGTCACCGAGTGGACGCGCAAGCACACCAAGGAAGAGGTCATGGAGATGGTGAGCGGCGTCGGCGTCCCCGCCGGCGCGGTCTT
>DATHGT010000237.1:0-7011 GCA_035317605.1 Candidatus Acidiferrum sp.
GCTCTCGTAGCCGCCGAAGCTCGCGCCGATCTTGAAGAGGCGGAAGCCGTCGACCATGCGGGCGACGGCGTCCATCGAGTCGGTGCGGAGCAGGACGCCGAAGAGGCTGGAGGACCCGAGGAAGTCGCGCTTCCACACCTCGTGACCGGGATGTCCGGGCAGCGCGGGATGGAGCACGCGCGCGATCTCCGGGCGATCCGCGAGCCAGCGCGCGGCCGCGAGCGCCGAGGCTTCGAGCTGTCGCATCCTCACGGCGAGCGTCCGCAAGCCCCGGAGCGTTTCGTAGCAGACGTCGGGGCTCGCGTGGTCGCCGAACGTGATCGTGTCGTTCCGGATCGCGCGGTAGTGCTCCTCGGTGCGCACGGTGATGGTACCGACGAGCAGATCGGAGTGGCCGGCGAGGTACTTCGTCCCGGCCTGCACCTCGATGTCGACGCCGTGATCGAAGGCGCGGAAGTTGAGTGGAGTCGCCCACGTGTTGTCGAGCACCACGAGGGCGCCGGCCGCGTGGGCGGCGGCGGCGATGGCGGCAACGTCCTGCACCTCGAACGTGGCCGTGCCCGGCGACTCGGCGTAGACGATTCGCGTGCCCTTGCGCAGCAGCCGCGCGATGGCGCCGCCGATCAGCGGATCGTAGAACTCCACGTCGACCCCGAAGCGCGCGAGCACCGAGGCGCCGAACTCGCGGGTGGGACCGTAGACCGTGTCGGCGAGCAGCACGTGGTCGCCGGCCCGGAGGAACGCGGTCAGCGCGTGAGTGACCGCGGCCAGCCCCGAGGAGACGATCACACTCCGGTGGCCGCCGGAGAGCTCGGCCACCGCCTCGGCCAGGGCCATGTTGGTCGGTGTGCCCTGCAACCCATAGGAGTAGCTGGTGTACCGTCGCTCCGCGCGGCCGGCGAACTCGCGCAGCGAAGGATAGACGATGGTCGAGGCGCGGTAGATCGGCGGATTGACCGCGCCGCCGTCGCGGCGCTCGTCGCGCGCGGCATGCACGAGGCGCGTCTCGCGCCGCACCGGAGCGGGCTCGTCGGTCACGCGCCGAGCATCCCGCGGCGGGCCAGGTTGGCCATCAGCGCGCCGGTCCCGAACGTCCACGGCTCGGCCTGATCGCATGTCGCGACCTCGTTGATCAGCGTGCCCAGCTCGGGCGCGGAGATGCTGACCACGTCGCCGACCTTGTGGGTGAATCCGCTGCCGGCGGCGCCGCGATCGTCCACCGGCGCGAACATGGTGCCGACGAACAGGATCAGCCCGTCGGGATATTGATGTCGCGCGCCGATGGCCTGCGCGGCGAGATCGGCAACGTCGCGGCTGATCTCGCCGACCCGCGTGGTGTGGGCGATGCGAAAGCCGTCGGGGCCCGTCACCACGGTCTCGAAGCTCACCCGACGGACCGCGTCGAGCGGGAAGCGCTCGTCGAGCAGGCGGAAGAACGGGCCGACCGCGCAGGAGGCGTTGTTGTCCTTGGCGCGTCCGAGCAGGAGCGCGCTGCGGCCCTCGACGTCGCGCAGGTTCACGTCGTTGCCGAGGGTGGCCGCGACGATCGCGCCCGCGCTGTTGACGACGAGCACCAGCTCGGGCTCGGGGTTGTTCCACACCGAGGCGGAATGAATGCCCACCCGCGCCCCGAAGCCGACCGGCGCCATGGGCGGGCACTTGGTGAACAGCTCGGCGTCGGGTCCGATCCCGACTTCGAGATACGGAGACCACATGCCGCGCGCGGTCAGCACGTCCTTGACGCGCGCGGCCTCGGGCGAGCCCGGCTTCACGCCGCGCAGGTCGGCGCCGACGATCGACTCGATCTCGCGACGCACGCCGTCGGCGAGGGCGGGATTGCCGCGCGTGCGCTCCTCGATCACGCGCTCGAGCAGGCTGGCCACGTAGGTCACGCCGCTGGCCATCACCACGTGCAGGTCGCACGGGGCCAGCAGCCACGGGCGCTCCCCATCGCGCTGCCCCTCCGCGCTGTTGGCGACGACGTCGTCGAGCCCGGCGAGCCGCGGCGCGCGCTCGACCGCCGCGCGGACGTCCGCCGGCTTGGCCACGTTCAGCAGATGGCTCACGGTCGGATACGCGCGGGTCAGATCGACCGCGTCGTCGCCACGCACCGCGATCACGCACGGCCCCGCTTCGGCGGGAACCCACGCGCGCCCGACGAGGAGCGCGCCGCCGTCGCTCGGTAGACAGTCGCCGGCCGAGAATCTCCTCACGACGTCAGCGCGACCATCGCCGCCAAGGCGTCAGCGCGCACGAGGTCTCCATGCGCGGCAGGATACATCGTTTCCCGCTCGGCGCCGCCGAGGGTGAGCGCGCGCGCCGGTGTCCGGCCCCGCGAACCGCGGTCGGCGGCCGGCGATACACGGCGCGGAACGCGGTGTTGAATCGGCGGATGCTCGCGAAGCCCGCCGCGAACGCGATCGCGGACATGGGCAGCCCGGTCTCGTCGACCAGCCGCTTCGCGCGCTGCACGCGCCGGGTCGTGGCCACGGCGGTGGGCGCGGCCCCGGCGTAGCGCGCGAAGAGACGGCGCAGGTGTCGGCTCGTCATCCCGAGCGTGTCGGCGAGCGCCTCCACCCTCGCGCCGTCGTCGAGGAACCCGCGCTCGATGAGCCGCAGCGCGCGAGCCACCGTGGCCGCCGCCCCCCGCCACGCCGGCGTTCCGGGCGCAGCCTCGGGCCGACATCGCAGGCAGGGGCGGAACCCCGCGCGCTCGGCCGCGGCCGCGGTGGGGAAGAACACCACGTTGCGCGACTGGGCCGGCTTCACGGGGCAGACGGGACGGCAATAGATGCGCGTCGTCAACACTCCGGTGAAGAACCAGCCGTCGAACCGCCGATCGCGCGCCAGCCGCGCGCGATCGCAGACCTTCGGATCGAGGGCGAGCGAGGGGCTCACGATGACGTGAGCCTAGCACCGCGGCCGCGCGGCCGGGACGATGACGTCCGAAAACGGCGAGACCGCCGCCGGCTGCGCCCGTACCGTCCGGACATGCGGGCGAAGGTCTTCTACGGCTGGAACGTCGTGGGAGCGGTCTCGACGATGGCGTTCCTCAGCTTCGGGCTGGGCTTCTACGGGATCAGCGTCTACGTCGCGACGCTCCAGCGGCTGCATGGATGGTCGGCGTCCGTGGTGTCGACTCCGGTCACGCTGTACTACGTGGCCGGAGCGCTGCTGACCGCGGCGATGGCGAATCTCTACGAGCGGTTGGGCCCGCGCGTGGTGGTCCTGGTGGCGGGCACCGCGCTGGCCGCCGGAGTGGCCGGGCTCGGCCGGGTCACGCAGCCGTGGCAGCTCTACCCGACGTTTCTGGTGATGTCGGTGGGCTGGGGAGCGATGAGCGGCGCGGCCATCAACATCATCCTCGCGCCCTGGTGGGAACGGCGGCGCGGACTGGCCGTGAGTCTCGGGTTCACCGGGGCCACGCTGGGCGGCGTCGTCGTCGCGCCGCTGCTGATTCCGCTCACCGAGGCCCTCGGCTTCGAGACCGCGCTGTCGACGGCCGCGCTCGTCGCCTTCGTGACGCTGGTCGTCGTCGCCGCCGTCCTGCGCCGCGGGCCCGAGGAGCGCGGTCTCGGTCCCGACGGCGATCCCCTTCGCGCGAGACCCGACCGACCGCCGGCGCGCGGCGAGCGACGGTGGCGAGGCGACGCGCTGCGCACCTGGCGCTTCTGGAGCGTGTCCATTCCGTTCGCGCTCGGCCTCGCCGCTCAGGTCGGTGTGGTCACGCATCTCGTCGCGCTGGTGACGCCCACGCTCGGAATCGGTGGAGCGGCCCGCGCGGTCAGCGTGACCACGACGGCGGCGCTGATCGGACGTCTGGCCACGGGCCTCGTGGTCGATCGACTGAACCGCCGCCTGGTCGCGAGCGCGACGCTGGTCATCCAGATCGTCGGGCTCGTGCTGCTGGCCTCGGCACCATCGCCGGCCGGGGTCTACGCGGGGTGCGCGCTGTTCGGACTCGGTGTGGGAAACCTGACCAGCCTGCCCGGCCTCATCCTCGCCGTGGAGTGGCCGCGCGCGCACTTCAGCACGCTGGTCGGCCTGGTCGTCGGGATCAATCAGTTCACGTTCGCGTTCGGACCGTCACTCGTCGGCCTCCTCCGCGATCGGACCGGCACCTACGGCCTCCCCCTGGCCGCGTGCGCCACACTTCAAGCGATCGCCGCCGTCGTCGTGCTCACCACCCCGCGCGCCAGGATCAGGCCAGAGTAAGGCGAGGCCACCCTCCGAGCTAATGATCCTCGCGGAATTGGTTGATGATCTCGGGTCGGGGGTCGAGCGCCGATTTCGCAGAAAGGAGGAGCGAAGCTCCTCTTTTCGAGGACCCAGGCCAGCCGACCCCCGACCCGAGATCATCAACCAATTCCGCGAGCTCCATTAGAGGACGCCCGCCCGCTCGAGCTCCATCAGGGCCTGCACACCGGTGCTGAGCGTGGGACCGCCGCCGGGGACCGCAGCGGCCTGGATCGCTTCCAGCAGCTCGCGCTTGGTGGCGCCGTGCTGGACCGCGCGGCGCATGTGGGCGACCACGCCGTCCTGGTGGCCGCGAAAGGCCAGGATGCCGATGATCACCATCTCCTTGTGCTTGATCGACAGCTCCTTGCCCTCGCCGAACGAGAGCGTGCTCAGCGGCGCGCGCGCCTTCATGAACTCGGGATCTTCGCGGGCCAGCCAGTCGGTGAAGGCGTAACCGTACGGGCTGCCGCCGCTGGCGGCCGACGTCTTCGGCGACTTCGTGGCCTTGCCGTTGCGACGTTGCGGACTCATGCGTTCCTCCTGTGAGTTGGCGTGGCGGTCAGCGCCAGGCCCAGACCGGTTGCTCGAAGTGAACGACGCGGGTGGAGCGGCCGTGGACGACGACCTCGCGCGCCTGGAAGACCACCGCGGCGGTCGGCGCGTGGATGAGCGAGCCGAGCAGCGGGAGCTGGATGACCGGGCGCTCGCTCTCGGGAATCGAGACCAGGCGCGGGACCTCGGGCTTGTCCAGCTCACCGAGCGGGATGCGGTGGATGCTCGCCACCTCGGCGGGATTCGGCACGAGCGTGACGTGAGCGCCGCTCCACACCACGATGGGCGTGATCACGAAGCCCGAGCGCGTGGGGTAGTCGTCGAGCACGCCGAGCACCGCGTCCTCGCCGAGGGTGAGGCCGACCTCTTCGGACAGCTCGCGGAGCGCGGCGGCCTGCGCGGTCTCGTGGGGATCTAGGCGTCCGCCCGGCAGCGCCCACTGGCCGCCGTGATTGCGCAGCCCCCGCGCGCGCTTGGTCAGCAACAGGCACGCGCGGCCTTCGTCGTCGGGCAGCAGCACGACCGCCACGGCTGCGGGCCGGAGACCGTCGGGCGCGAGGGCGTGGCGCTCGAACCCGGCGAGATGCGCGCGCGCCCGCTCGCGCAGCGCCTCGTCGAAGGCGCTCACGCGATCACGATCCCCACGTCTGGAACAGATCCCACTGGCGGCCGGCCCGCGCCACCACGGCGTCGACGTCTTCCGCGAGCATGTGGCGCAGGGCCACCAGCTCCGCGCACGCCGCGCACACGCGCGCGAGGTACTGGTCGCGGGAGGCGTAGCGCTCGGCGATCGACGGGCGCGGATCGCCGCGCCGCGCGCGCTCGTCGGCGTCACGGCAGAACGGCAGCGTCGAGCCCATCATCGACATCAGATCGCCGGGCGCGCCCTGATCGGGATGGCGCGGGTTCCAGCCGGTGAACGTGCCGAGCGGCACCCGCAGCTCGACCGCGCGAATGCCCGCCACCTCGTTGCCGTCGGCATCCACCGCGGAGACGAGGGGAGCGTACGGCGCGCCGGCCTTCGGCGGCAGCGTGGCGCAGATCCCGCGCGATGATTCGGGACCGAAGTCGAGACGCACGGGACGCTCGATCTGGTCGGGGAAGCGCACGCCGGGGATCGCCGTGAACGTCTTCTCGGTCGTCTCGGCCGGCACCGCTGACCCGTCGGCGATGCACGGTACCGCGCTCGGCGGCGGCGCCACGCCGTCGCGCACCCATGCGTCCACGTTGACGAGCGCGGCGCGGAGCAGCGGCGCGTAGTCCACGACGTTGAAGCGCTGGAGCCCACGGCCGCCCGTGTTGGCATCGGCGTCGGGCGGCGGCAGCGTGCCGGGCGTGTGCTGGCAGCCCGCGAACAGGTAGACGCGCGCCTCGGGGACGGTCTCGACGTCCACGCGCGCGTCCACGTCGGTGTGAACGAGCGAGCCGTCGCCCTGCCAGTACTCGGCCGCGGTGTTGGTGCTCACGATCTTCGGCAGACCGCCGCGCGAGGCCTGGCGGGCGAGCAGCGAGCCGCGCGCTCCGGTGAGCGGGTCGACCTGCTCGACGAGCGTGAACGGAAACAGGCTGCCCATCGACTGCTTGGCGTTCAGCGAGGGCTGGCCGAAGCGCACGTTGAACTCGCCGCGCCGCGCGCTCGCCACGTGCGGCATCATCGCGTCGAACACCTGCCGGCCACGCTCGTCCTGGTTCAGCCCGAGATAGAGAAAGTCGCGCAGGAAGCGCCCGGTCTGCGAGACGCCGAGCACGTACGCGCGCGCCAGCGTCCCTGCACACGGGTCGCCGGAGTCCGCGCCGCCGAAGCGCAGCCACGCCGCGGTGTCGCGCACGGCGAGCAATCCCGCGCCGATCACGGCCGGATCCTTGGCGCGATAGACCAGCTCGTAGATGTGACCGGGCGTGAAGCCGCCGTCGATCTCCACGTGAGTCGCGTCGGAGAATCGCCACGTCGCGCGCGGAACGGCGACGCGCTCGGCGCCCACGCGCTCGCGCACGGTGAGCCGCGCCTCCTGATCGTCGAGGGCGACGGTGGGCTGCGGTCTGTGATACCGGTCGGCCATGGGCAGGCGTGTGGCCGGCAGGTTCGGACGGAACTCGCAGCGCACGAATCCGGTGACGCCGATGGCGACGGGAGCGTCGAGCGCCATCAGGCCGTCGACGCGCGGCACGTCGGCCTGCCAGCCCACCCACGCGACGGTGTAGCCGTGACGCATGAGAAAG
>DATHGT010000238.1:0-2850 GCA_035317605.1 Candidatus Acidiferrum sp.
GCGTCCGCGTAGGCGAAGAGGCTCAGCCAGCGGTCGCCGGCCCGCACCAGGAAGCTCACCGCGCGCTCGCGCTCGGCGCTCCGCGCGTAGTGCTCGGCGATCTGCTGGAGGACGTCGTCGGCGCGCCCGGCGGGCAGCCGCTCGAGGGCCGCGCCCGCGCGCGCGTGCAGCTCGGCGCGGGCCCGCAGCAGGAGGCCCTGATAGGCCACCTGCTGGATCAGGAGATGGCCGAACCGATAGGTCAGCTCGGGGAAGAGGTCCTTCTCGTGGAGCAGCTCCAGCCGCACCAGCTCGTCGACGTGGGGCTTGGGGTCCTCGCCGCCGTCGGCCAGGGCCTGCACGAGCGAGAGCGAGAACTCGCTGCCCAGCACGGCCGTGAGCTGAAGCGTGCGCTTGAGCGGCTCGGGCAGCCGGTCGATGCGCGCGGTGAGCAGGTCGTGCACGGTGGCCGGCACCTCGCCCTCGGCCAGCTCGCGCCGCAGGGTGGCCCCGTCGGCGCCGGGAGCCACGAGATCGTGCTCGCGCAGGTAACGGGCCAGCTCCTCGACGAAGAACGGATTGCCCTCGGCGCGGCGCAGGACGAACTGCCGCAGCGTCGGCGCGAGGTCGTCGACCTCGAGGAGCTTGGCCGCCATCTGGAGCGTCTCCTCGTCGGGGAGCGGCTCCAGGGACAGCCGCCGGTGGAACGAGCGGTCCTGCCACGACGGCGCATAGCCCGCGCGGTACGTGGTGACGAACAGGACCGCCTGGGAGGGCACGCTGTCGACGGTGAGCTGAAAGAACTCGTCGGAGCCCGCGTCCATCCACTGTAGGTCTTCGGCCACCAGCACGAGGGGCCGCTGCTGAGCGCCACGGAACACCAGCGCCCGCACCGCCTCCATCATGCGCCGCTTGCGCTGGAGCTGATCGAGGCCTTCGGCTTCGACTTCCGGCGCGGGCAGCGCGAGCAGGTGCTTGAGGTAGGGGATCGTCCACGCGAGCTGAGGATCGAGCGCGTTCACGCCCTGCTCGACCTTGGCGATCTGCACCTCGGTGTCCTCGCCCTCTTCCAGCCGGAAGTTGGCCTCCAGCATCTGGATCACGGGATGGAGCGGCGCCGAGGCCCCGTGGGGCAGGCAGTGGGCCTCGAGGTAGGTGACGCCGGCGCTCATCAGCTCGCGCTTGAGCTCCCAGACCAGACGTGATTTGCCGACGCCCGCGGGACCGACGATCGAGACCACGTGGCCCCGCCCGCGCTGCACGCGCTCGATCGATTCGCGGAGAAACGCCAGCTCGCCCGCGCGACCGACCAGCGGCGTGAGCCCGCGCTCGAGCGCGACGTCGAAGCGCGCGCGACGGCTGCGCTGGGCGGTCACCGCCCACGCCCGCACGGGACGATCGAGCCCCTTGAGCGCCAGCTCACCCCGGTCCTCGGTGAGGAAATAGTCGCTGACGAGGCGGCGCGTGGCGTCGCTGACCAGCACGCCGCCGGGCGGCGCCGACGCCTGGAGGCGCGCGGCGAGGTTCACGGTCTCGCCCTGCGCGGTGTAGTCCATGCGCAGGTCGTCGCCGATGCGTCCCACCACGACTGGTCCAGTGTTCAATCCGATCCGGAGAGCGAAGTCGAGCCCGCGCTCGCGCCGCAGCCGCTCGCCGTACTCCTGCGTGGCTTTCTGGATGGCCAGCGCGGCCGCGGCCGCCCGCACCGCGTGGTCCTCGTGGGCGATGGGCGCCCCGAACAGCGCCATCACCCCGTCGCCGGTGAACTGGTTGACCGTGCCCTCATACCGATGGACGGCCTCCATGACGTTCTGGAAGCAGCCGTCCATGATCCCGTGCAGGTCCTCGGGATCGAGCCGGGTCGACAGGGCGGTGAAGCCGACGCAGTCGGCGAAGAGGACCGTGACCTGCTTGCGCTCGCCCTCGATGGCCGCGCGGGAGACCAGGATCTTCTCGGCGAGGTGGCGGGGCGTGTAACTGGCGGGGGCGGCGGCGCGCTGAGGGGCGGGGGCCGGCGCGACGCGCGCGGGCGAAGCGGGAGCGGCCGTCAGCGGCTGGCCGCACTCGTCGCAGAACTTCGCGTTCGACCGCGCGGCCGCCCCGCACGCCGGGCAGGCGCGTGGCAGCGCGGCGCCGCACTCGTCGCAGAATCTCGCGCCCGCCCGATTCTCATGCCGGCACGCCGGGCACTGCACCGGCCAATAGTACCTCGGAGGGGGAAACATCGACTCTTGGTGTAGCTTCGAAGCCCATGGACGCCTGGTATCAGTGCGAGAACCCGTATCCGTTCGTGCCGCAGGACGTGCTCGAGGGCGTGGACTCGGTGCGGGCGAGTCTGCCGAATGCCTACTGCGATCCGAAGATCGCGGCCGACCTGTTCGAGGAAGTGCTGGACGAGTTCCTGCTGTGCGACGACCAGGGGCTCAACGTGTGCGCGGTCGAGCACCACGCCGGTATCAACTCGCTGTTCGGGGCCAATCCGCTGATCGTCGGCATCCTCGCGCGGCAGACGAAGAAGGTCCGCATCCTCAGCATGGGGACGCTGCTCTCGCTGCGGCACGATCCCGTGCGCGTGGCCGAGGAGTACGCGACCGCCGACGTGATCTCGCGCGGGCGGCTCGAGATCGGGTTCGTGAAGTCCGGGGGCACCGAGATGGCGTCGAACAACGCCAACCCGGTCGGCAACGTCGAGCGCTACTGGGAGGCGATCGACCTCGTCGTGAAAGCGCTGAAGCACCGGGACGGCCCGTTCAGCTGGGAGGGCAAGCACTTCACCCATCGGCACGTGAACATCTGGCCCCGGCCGTGGCAGGAGCCCCACCCGCGTCTGTGGGCCGCGACCGGCGATCCGGACACGGCCGGCGAGGTCGG
>DATHGT010000239.1:0-11421 GCA_035317605.1 Candidatus Acidiferrum sp.
TCTGCGTGCCCGATCTCGCCACGGGCCTCGACGCCTACGCGCGCATCGGGTTCGACGTCCGCCCGGGCGGCGTGCACACCGGGCGGGGGACGGAGAACGCGATCGCGTTCAACGCCGAGGACTATCTCGAGCTCATGAGCGTGCGCGATCGCGCCGAGTACCTGGCGGCGAGCCCGGAGGGCGGATTGCTCGACTTCCTGGCCAGGGGTGGTGGCTTTCGCTACGTCGCCGTGCAGAGTGACGATCTCGCCGCCGACGTCGCGGCCATGCGGCAGCGCGGGGTCGAGGTGAGCGACGTCGCCGACGGCGAGCGCCGCACGCCCGCGGGCCAGACATTGCGCTGGAAGTCCGCGCGCCTGGGCTCGCGCAACGCGCTGCCGATCTTCTTCATCCAGCACCTGACCCCACTCGCCGAGCGGCGCGCGTCCGGCCCGCATCCCAACGGCGTGCAGCGCGTGGATCGCGTGTACGTCGCGGTGACCGACGTCGCCGCATCCGCCGCGGTGTACAGCCGGGTGCTCGGCACGCCCGTGCCCAAGATCCAGCGTGGCGCGGTCATCAAATCCGACATGGCCGTGTTCGATCTGGGCCCGACGGGACTCACGGTGGCCCAGCCGATGGAGCCCGGACCCGCCGCCGAGGCGCTGGCGCGCCGCGGCCCGGGACCGTTCCAGGCGCTCTATCGCACCAGCAGCATGGACGCCGCCGCGCGATGGATGGCCGATCACGGCCTGCCGCCGCCGGCGCGCGGCGTCCGCAACACCGGCGAGCAGGCCATGCTCGTGCTTCCCGCGGACGCCTGCGGGGCCTACATCGGCTTCGTAGGGCCGGCGTAAGTCATTCTCAGCGTTCCACCGCCGAGCGAGGCCGTCGACCTCACGATGGGTGACGGCGCCGTCGTCTGCGCGCGCCGGTACGCGCGCGACGGCGCCCCGCGCGTGTTCCTCTCCAACGGCAACGGGTTCGCGATCGACGGCTACTATCCGTTCTGGGGCGAGCTGCGCGAGCGCTTCGAGCTGATCGTGTTCGACGCGCGCAACCACGGCCGGAATCCCCCGGCGTCGTCCGGGCGTGACGGTCACACCTACGCGCAGATGGCGCTCGATCTCCAGAGCGTGTGTCGTGACGTCGCGCACGCGTTCGGTCCGCGCCGGAGTGTCGGCGTGTTCCACTCGATGTCGGCCCGCGCGGCCATGAAGCACGCCCTGGAGATCGGGTTTCCGTGGGAGGCGCTGATCCTCTTCGATCCCCCGAACGTGCCGCCGCCCGGGCATCCGACCTATCAGGCGATGGACACGTTCGAGCGGCGGCTGGCCGACTGGGCCCTCGGGCGGCAGGAGCGCTTCGCCGATCCGTCGGAGCTGGCGCGTCAGTACGCCGAGACGCGCGCTCACGCCAACTGGGTGCTCGGCGCTCACGAGCTGATGGCGCGCGCGGTGCTCCGTCGCGACGGCGACGGCTGGGTGCTGGCGTGTCCGCGCGAGCTGGAGGCGTCGATCTACCTTCAGGCGATGACCCTCAATCTCTGGCCGCCGCCCTCGGCGTACGGCGGCCCCGTGAAGTTGATCGCGGCCGATCCGGAGGCGAAGTTCGCGCCCGCGCCGGCCTTCGCCAACCGCGCGCTCGCCCACGACCTCGGCTACGCGTACGAGGCGATTGCCGGCACCGGCCACCTCCTGCAGATCCAGAAGCCCGCGGAATGTCGCCGGGCGATGCTGGCGTTCCTCGGCGGGCTCGGCGTGTGTTCGTAGAACGTTCACCCACAGGGAAGGAGATCAGCGAATGGACCTGGGACTCGGCGGCAAGCGCGCGATCGTGACGGGCGGCAGCAAGGGGATCGGCAAGGCCATCGCGCTCGAGCTGGCGCGCGAGGGCGCGGACGTGGCCATCGTGTCGCGTACGAAGAGCGACCTCGAGAGCGCGGCGCGCGAGATCGAGGGCGAGACCAAGCGCAAGGTCGTGGCGCTTCCGGCCGACGTGACCAGCAAGGCGGACATCGATCGCGTGGTGGCGGAGGCGGCCGAGCGTCTGGGCGGTCTGCACATCCTCGTCAACAGCGGCTCGCCGCCCGGCGGCAGCGCCGGCGCGACCGGTCCCATCGAGAGCGTCGTCGACGAGGACTTGCTCCACGACTTCAACGTCAAGTACGTCGGGGCGCTGCGCTGCGCCCGCGCGGCGATTCCGTTCATGAAGCGGCACGGCTGGGGGCGCATCATCAACATCAGCGGCACCAACGCCCGCAACGCCGGCAACCTGAGCGGCGGCGCCCGCAACGGCGCGCTCGTGCACTTCACCAAGACGCTGGCGGTGCAGCTCGGGCGCTTCGGGATCACCGTCAACTGCGTGCATCCCGGGCAGACGCGCACGGAGCGGACACCGCGTCTGCTCGCGGCCCGCGCGGCGGAGCTCGGGGTGACGCTCGAGGAAGCGGAGAAGCGCGACTACGCGCCGGACTCGCCGCGCGGCAACGCGATCGGGCGCATCGTCGACGCGTCCGAGATCGCGTACGTGACGGCGTTTCTCGCGTCCGAGAAATCGTGGGCGATCTCTGGGGAGCTGATCGTCGCCACGGGCGGCGCGGGCCGAGCGGTCTACTACTAGCGTCTTCGATCGTTCGCGCGGCGGCGCGAGGGACGGGCGGAGGGCGAGGGGGGTGGGCCTCTGGACACGTCCTTAGGCAGTTCCGATTGACGTGGCAGGAGTTCCCAAGCTGACGGGCGGCGCCCGCATCACCGTCGGCAGGAACGGTCCACCCGGCCCATCCCCCCTCACCCTCCACCCCGTCCCCCGCGAGATTGGGCGGCGTCGCCTCGCTCGCCTCGGAGCTGCCTCCGCGCGTTGCCGCGCATCCGAGAAGTCATGAGCGATCTCTGGAGAGAGCTGATGGTGGCGACGGCGGCGCGGGGCGCACGGTGTACTACTGATTCGTAATCCTGGCCGGTGCCGACGCCATGACGTGGTCACTGGTTCGTCTCGTACCGTTCAGGTGCGTTGGAATTACTTCGGAGCCAGCAGTCAAACCAACGCTCGATGAGCCAGAATACTCACCAATCGTACGCTCCGCGCCTGCAGCGATCAGGATTGACGTATGTCGATGCCCATTCTCTTGAGCCGTGCATGCTCCATCTCGCCTGTGAACTGCCGGGCGCTACGTGCGTCTGCGTTTGAGACGGGTAACGCAGCGATCTCCGCTATCATCTGTGCCGCGTCGTCACGCAGTTGTCGGCGGCTGAACTCGTTCACCACCGCGCGGTCCGCGATGAATTCGACGAGGTTGCTGCACCGAGGGAAGTCTCGAAGCACGCTGCGGATGCTGCGCTTGTACAGCCACAGCGCGATATCAACGATCTGCAGGCCCGGCGTCTCCTTGGAGCTGGCGAGTTCGATCCCGCACCGGATCACGTTGACCCGACGGAGATCGGAGATCAACGTCATCGGTCCCATAGTCGGTTGGTCCCAGTGACGTAGGACGCCATACCACTGTTGCATGAACAGCCCGAATTGCTCCTGCTCGTCATGCACGAACCGCTTCAGGCACAGCCCGGTGTCGCGGAGGGCCGTGTGTATGCCGTCGATCAGAAGACTGAAGGCGATCATGTTCGGCGCGTCGCCCTCATCGCGCTTGAAGTCGAGTACCTCGGCGGGGTGCGTGATGGCCCACGCGAAGGCGTCACCGAGGATGACCTTCAGTCGGGGATCGGTCGCGTGAGCGCGGAATTTCGCATCGATGCGACGAACGACCTCAGCGAACTTCTCGCTGTCTCGTGTGCGGTACGTCTCCCAGAAGTCTTTCTGGTCGCGGGGTGTCATGCACTCCGTGATGATGTGCGCAAGCGGCAGACGAAACCCTCGAAAGCCGTAGTGCATTGTCGATACGGCTCCATTCGTACCCGAATCCAACACCGCGTCAACGAGCTTCGTGCACGCGACATGAGCCTTTTCGAGGTGCGTGAACAAGAATCTCGCTTCGACCGATTCGAGAAACCGTTGAAGCTCCGGTGCGATGATCTCGATCTTCTGCGGCCCGAGCGCCGTCGCATGGAGTTCGTCCACGCCGATCCGCGCGCACAAATCGCGTACAACGGGTTCCCCTGCCTCGTGAACGCCCGCACGGGCAAGCAGAGTTCCGGTCATAAACCACGGCTGATTTGGATCGAACAAGTTGCTGCCGGAATGGCCGGACTCATCCGAGTATGCTTCGACGAGCCCGACCCGATTGTGCTTCTTCTTCATCCTGCTGCGCTCCTGCTTGGTCGTCGTCGGTCACGCGAGCCCCTCACGGTACCAATGCCCGACCAGGGATTCAACGCTCGTGCGTGACGAAGGTGACGCGCACGAGGAGCGTGGGGCCGATCTACTGATTGCTCAGGAATAGGCGACATCCTGAGTGTCGGAAACGCCGGTAACCATTCCCGCTGGGGGGCGGGTGGAGGGTGAGGGGGGTGGGCCGGGTGGACCGTTCCTGCCAACGGTGATGCGGTCGCCGACCGCCAGATTGGGAACTACTTCGACGGTCATCGGAACTGCCTAAGGACGTGTCCAGAGGCCCACCCCCCTCGCCCTCCACCCGTCCCCCAGCGTCGCCGCCTGGGAGTCTTACGTTCCTCGATCTCGCTGAATGATCACGCGTCTACGGGAGCAGGATCAGCTTTCCGACTGTTTGGCGCGATTCGAGGAGGCGGTGGGCTTCGGGGGCTTGGGCGAGGGGGAGGGTTTGGCCGATGTGGAGTTTGAGTTTGTGGTCGCGCATGAGGGCGAAGCAGCGGGCGGCGCTTTCGCGGGTCTTGTCGGGGAAGCCGCGGGTGACCGTGGGGAGCATGAAGCCGCTGACCGTGATCGACTTTGGTGAGAGCGTGGCGACGTTGAGGGGGTCCGTGGGGCCGCCGGCGCGGCCGTAGAGGATCAGGTGGCCGAGGGGGGCCAGGCATTTGAGGCCGTCTTCGAACGTCGGCTTGCCGACGGCGTCGAGGATGAGATCCACGCCGCGGTTGTCGGTCACGCGGAGGATTTCGTCGGCGAAGTTCTGGGTGGCGTAGTTGATGACGGTGTCGGCGCCGTGGGCCTTGGCGAGCGCGGCCTTGGCGTCCGTGGAGACCGTGGCGAATACCCGGGCTCCGGCGACCTTGGCGAGCTGGACGGCGGCGAGACCGACGCCGCCGGCGGCCGAGTGCACGAGGACGCTTCGCCCCGGCCCCGTCGAGCCCGTCGTGTGGAGCAGGTGGTAGGCGGTCAGCACCTGGATCGGGAACGCGGCGCCGTCGACGAAGCTCACGGAGTCGGGCAGCGGGATCACCATGTCCGTCGGGGCCAGGCAATACTCGGCGTAACCGCGGGCGGTGAACGCCGTCACCCGCAGGCCGGGCGTGAGTCCTTTCACGCCTTCGCCCAGGGCTTCGATGACGCCGGCGGCCTCCATTCCCGGCGTGTCGGGGAGCTTCGGCTTGACCGCGTAGGTGCCCTGGCGGAAGCGCGTGTCGGCGAAGTTGACGCCGATCGCGTGGGTGCGGATCAACACCATGCCGGGTCGCGGCTCGGGCTTGGGCGTGTCGGCCAGCGCCATCACCTCGGGACCACCGGTCTTCTCGAAGACGATCGCTTTCATCTCAGTTCTCCCCTCTGACCACGGCGCCGGACACGCCGACGCTCGTCGCGTCCGGAGCGCCGCGGCGCTCCGCTCGACGGCGCCATGGCCGGTGTCGGTCGCCCTATAATGCGCCTGCCGTACGATACGCAACCATCGCCCGCGTGGAAAGCTTGAGCACGCGGTGTTCCGGAGGGTGAACGATGAAGGGGTACGACGTCGCGGTCATCGGGGTGGGGATCGTGGGTGCGTCGGCGGTGTACGCGCTCGCGCGTGCGGGCGCGCGGGTGCTCGCGCTCGACGCCGGCGTTCCCGGCCAGGGCACCAGCCGCACCTCGTTCGCGTGGGTGAACTCGGTCCGCAAGGAGCCCGAGGTCTATCATCGGCTCAACGCCGAGGGCATGGCGGCTCACCGCGCGCTCGCGCGCGAGCTCGGTGCGGAGGGCGGGTACCACGAGGGCGGCTCGCTCGAATGGTCGGAAGGCGGTGACGCGGACAAGGAGCTGCGCGTGCGGGTCGCGCGTCTGGCCGCGCGCGGGTATTCCGCCACGTTGATCAGCCGCCAGGACGCGCAGGACCTCGAGCCGGACCTCGGAATTCCCGATCACGTCAGGGAGGTCGCGTTCTACGAGGCCGAGGGGTGGCTCGACGCGCCGCGCGCGATTGCCCGGCTCCTCGCCGCCGGCGGCGTCGACGTTCGTCAAGCGGCGCGCGTGCGCTCGTTCCGGACGCGAAGCGATCGTGTGGAGGCGCTGGTCCTGGACGACGGCGAGGTCCAGGCGGAATCGGTGCTGGTCTGCGTCGGGCCCATCACTCAGGCGTTTCTCGCGGCGGCGGGCGTCGCGATGCCGGTCGGCCGGGTGCCCGGGTTGCTCGCGGTCACCTCGCGCCCTGGGCAGGTCCTCGGCCGTGTCGTGCACGCGCCGGGGATCCACCTGCGTCCCGACGCGAGCGGTGGACTGCTGCTCGGCGCGACCGACGTCGACGGGCTCATCAACGAGGCCAGCTCGCCGGAGACCGCGCTGGCCGTGGCCGGTCAACTGCTCGAGCGCGCGGCCCGCGTCTTTCCCGCGGCCAAGGACGTCCGTCTCGTCGACGCCCGCATCGGCGTGCGGCCGATGCCCGCCGACGGCGTGACCATCGCCGGCCGCGTCCCCGGCTTCGCCAACGCGTGGATGCTGGCGACCCACAGCGGCGTCACCCTCGGTCCGCTGCTGGGACGTCTGATCGCGGACGAGATCGTGGGCGGCGTACCGAGCGCCGTCCTGGCGCCGTTCCGTCCCGATCGGTTCGCCTGACGGGCACGGCGCCGGGGCGAGGCACCTTCATTCGTGTAACAATGGTCCAGCACCGATGTTTCCAGGAGGAGGTCAACCATGAAAAGGTATGTCTGCCTCGTCGGAGCGATGGCCATCCTGCTGACGGCGACGTCGATTCCCTACGCCACCAGCAATCTCAACCTCTCGAAGAGCAACGTCAACGTGGTGGTCGCCGATCCGGATGCGGCGAGTGCCGCGCAGACCACGGCGATCCTGAGCGAAGTGGACAGGCTGCCGCCGGGGGCGGATGAAGCGGCGGTACGAAAGGTCGTGGAGAAGCACGTGAGCGCCGTCAAGTCGGCCCGCGGGGGGGATCTCGTCATCCGCGTCCGAGCGCTCCCGCAGAATCGACGGGCGATCCTGATCCTGAAGAATGCGGCGGACGAGGAGGCGGCCTTGATGAAGGCCGGCTACGACCTCAAGCAGAACAAGCAACAGCGGGCACCCAGCGGAGCTCCGAGATATTAGCGCACGGTCGAAGGAGGTAGCTATGCGACAGAGGCTTGCCGTGGCCGCGACGGTCATTCTCCTCTGCACAATCCAGGCGTGGCCCGCGGCGTCTCAGCAGGCGACCCCGAAGAAGCGCATCGCGGTCGCCAAGTTCGACACGATCGGGAGCTTCTCCGCCGAGTACGGCACGTGGGACATCGGCGGGGGCCTCGCGGCCCAGCTGACCACGGCGCTGGTCGAGTCCGGCCAGTTCATCGTGGTCGAGCGGGCCGAGCTGGCCACCGTGCTGCGCGAGCAGGACATGTCCAAGCAGGGCGTCGTCTCCAAGGAGACGGCGTCCCAGGTCGGCAAGATGCTCGGCTCCCAGCTTTTGGTGGCGGGGGCGGTGACGGAGTTCGAGCAGCAAGCCGGGGGCGGCGGGCTGCGCCTGGGCATCGGGTCGGGAATCTTCGGCGGCGCCCTCGGAGGCACGACGACGAACGGGGTCGTCGGGATGGACCTCCGCTTGATCGACACCACGACAGGCCAGGTCCTCCAATCGCACCGCGCCGAGGCCAAGGTCTCCCAGAGCGGAGTCTCGGCCGACGTCGGCGTGAAGTTCATGACCTTCGGCGGCGACGCGTTCAACAAGACCGTCCTGGGCCAGGCGACGCGCCAGGCTATCGCGCAGGGCGTCGGGCTCATCTCGCGCTCCATGGAGAAAATCCCGTGGACGGGCCGCGTGGTGGAGGTGGCCGGCGATCAGGTGTACGTCAACGCGGGCACCAACGCGGGCCTGAAGCCGGGTGACGTCTTCACGGTCACCGCGGTGGTGCGGGAGCTGACGGACCCCTCGTCGGGTGCGCTCCTCGGGATCGTGGAAGAAAAGCGGGGCGAGATCGAGGTGGCCAACGTCCAGGAGAAGTTCAGCGTGGCCGTGATGAAGACGTCGTTCCAGACCGCGCGCGGCGATCTGGTGAAGCTCACGGGCGGCACGAGGTAGAGCGGTGGTGGGGTGCGGTGCACCGAGGAGGACAGCAATTAGAACGGGCGTGGCCGGGGCCATGGCAAGTCTCGTTCTGACGATCGCCTCGCTCTCCTACGGAGCGACGAATCTCAACTCGTCGAGGAGCAACATCTACAGGCTCGTGTACGCGCCGGTGGTGACGCCCAGCCAGGCCACGGCGATCCTCGCCGAGGTGGACAAAGCCAAACCGCGCGGCGACGCGGACGAAGCGACGGTACGCGAGATCGTGCGCAAGCACGTCGGCGCCATCAAGTCCGCCCGCGGGGGCAACCTCGTGATCATCGTCCGGCCCGCCTCTGGCACGCAGAAATTGAAGACGATCCTGATCCTGGAGGACGTGGCGGATGAGGCGGCGGCGCTCGCCGTGAGCGACGAAGGAGCGTCGGGGCCAAAGCCAGTGAAGGGGAAAGCGGGCACGAAATAGCTCAGCCGGGCAGGAAGCGGTCGCGCGCATGTAGCTATTCGCGGATCGTTCGCGTCCGGCCGCCTCGTTTCTCGTTCGGATCGCTTGCGCGGGATCTGAGGGCACCACTGGCGTCGTCGGGACATCGGCAAGCAGTCGCCCGTCAGGCCTCATGAAGCGCAACGTCCCGTTCGGCTGTCGCTCGATCCGATAGCCCTCCTCGTGAACGGCGCGATGATGGCGCCGGCACAGCATCGCGAGGTTCGACAGCGTGGTCGGCCCGCCGTGGGCCCAGTGGCGGAAGTGATGACCCTGGCCGAACGGTAGCTCGCACCCCGGGAACCGGCAGCCGCGACCCGGATCGATGGCCGCGTACGCGCCCCGACCTCGACGATCTGCCCATTCCCGTCATGCCGCATGATCACCCGCGTCGCGTCGCACGCCAGCCGCTGGGACGTTCCCGCGGGAACGTGCGCACCGCCCTCGAGGACGGAGTGGTCGGCTTACGCGGACCTTCTGGAACGCTTTGAAAATGCGGGAGAACGCTGCTGGATGCGGCGCATCGCCTCAGGACTGTAGACCTTCTCTCCGCAGGCTGAACAGACAAAGTAGCGAAGACCAGGGACAGAATACGACTTGCCCGCGAAGTCGCCGCGCCAGGTCCCCCGAACGGGTTTTCAGCGCTTGACTCCCGCACGACGGGCAGATCCGGCCCGGCGCTATTCGCCGATCGCTCGCGGCCTCAGGGCTCGCGGGTGCAAGACGTCGATCGCCCAGCCCACGTCGAGACGCTCGCCCCGCCAGCCGGGGCACGTGGTTCGCGCGTGCAAGCGGAGTCCAGCCGCCTCGTTCGTTGTTCGGATCGCCTGGACGGGATCGGAGGGCACCGCTGACGGCGGTGGCACATCGGGTAGCAGTCGTCCGTCCGGTCTCCTGAAGCTCAGCGTGCCGTCGCGCTGTCGTTCGACCCGATAGCCTTCTTCGTGAACGGCGCGATGATGGCGCCGGCACAACATCGCGAGGTTCGAGAGCGTAGTCGGGCCGCCGTGAGCCCAGTGGCGGATGTGATGGCCCTGGCCGAACGGTAGCCCGCACCCCGGGAACCGGCAGCCGCGGTCGCGATGGTGGAGCGCGCGCCGGATCGCCGGCGGAATCGTGCGGGTGCGCGCGCCGACTTCGACGATCTGCCCGTCCGCGTCGTGCCGCATGATCACCCGCGTCGCGTCGCACGCCAGCCGCTGGGACGTTCCCGCGGGAACGCGGGTGCCGCCGTCGAGGACGGATTGGCCGGGCGCGTCGGCATCGGCCAGCACCGCGGCGTCGACGTGGACGACGACCTGGTAGCGCTCGCTCGGAGCACCGGGATCGAGGGAGTGGTGGAGCGCGGCCTCGGCAAGGAGCGTCAGCGCGTCAGCTTGCAGCTGCTCCATCGAGGGCGTTTCCTCGGGAACGTCTTCCGGCCAGCTTGGCGTGCTCCGTCTCCGCTGGTACAGCGTCTCGCGCGCCGCCGCCAGCGCCTGCATGAGCACCGCGCCCTGCTCGGCCGTCAGCCGTCCCCGGATCCTGACCATCCCGTCATCGTCTTGATACACGTGCAGCGCCCGCGCCTTGTGTCGGCGATCGTCCTCGCGCTCCTCGGCCAGTCGATCGACGCGCCGCCAGCCGCGGACGATCTGTTCGACGTGGCACGCGGTCCCAGCCTTGCCAATGGCGAGCAGCCGCTCCTCGTCCTCGGGCGTCGCAATGCGAGTGAGAGCTCGCACCTTCGAATACGACAGTTCACCCCGCGCGAGCGCGTCCGCCAGCCGCGGCAGCGAGCCGAGGGCGCGCGCTACGCGCACGTGCTCGCGCGCCGCGCCCAGCTGCATGCCGACACGCCAGTTGAGCCAGTGGGCGCAGGAGTGGAAGCCGTGGTTCCAACCCGCGCGAGCGTCGAACTCACGGATCAGTTCGAGCAGGCGCGCGGTGGCGGCATCGAGGTGGGCCGACAGCTCGGCGATCTCCTCGCCGAGACGCTCCATCTTAGCCACAGGTCCCGAGGTCGCGACGACGTGCAGCGTGCCGATATCCATCGGTGCAGTCCCCCTTGTTGATGGGGCGACTCTACACCTCGGTTTTCGACCGACCTGGAAGCCTCAAGAACACAAGATCTCGTGGCGACCAATGATTTTTCGGTCGGAGCGCTCGCGGACCCACGTCGTCGGGTTCGCCCGGCCCGCACACACCGAATTTGCGGGAGCTGCGAGCGCTCAAATGGTGCGCTCGCAAAAACGTGTCAAGGGAAGATTCGCGTGGCCCCCGATTCGCTCGGGCTGATCGTCTCAGCCTCCGCGATGTCCGTTTCGCTTGGTCGTCGTCGGGCACTCGTCGCTCTCTCAAGAATGGCCTCCGCCACCTCTACGAAGATCGCCTCCTGGTCGCCTGCGGTGAGAGAGACAAGAGGCGCCGAGGGGCTGTTTACAGCTTGGGACTGCGCAAGGGCGGGCGTCCGCAGGAACAGGCTAGGGCTCGCAATGATCGGCAGGATCAAGGCCCCTTCTTCTTCAGCGGCCTTCAGCAGCGGAGGCAACTCATTCGTGCGGACGAAGTCCGACGCGAGGAAATCCGCGCTGACGATGAGGACCGCGACATTTGCCTGGTCGACATCGTATTCGTTGCTTAG
>DATHGT010000240.1:0-34254 GCA_035317605.1 Candidatus Acidiferrum sp.
CTCATCGCCGCGTTCCGGAACAGAAGTCGGGAGTCCGAGGAGAGCCTCACCGCGGTGGCCATGAACCGGCTCGGGAGCCGGGTGGGGACCGGCGGCAAGGAGGGTACCGTCCGAATCGTCGACGGGGTGTCCGGGAGCGAAATCCGCGTCTTCAACGAGCACAAGGGGGCCATTGTCGGGATGGCGTTTAGCCCGGACGGGCATCAACTCGCGACCTCGGGGGTCGATCGGTCCGTGAGGCTGTGGGACACGGAGTCGCCCGAGGTGGCCAAGGTGTTCGTCCAACATGCCAAGCCGGTCGGTGACCTTCGCTTCAACCGCGACGGAACTCGTCTGGCGATCGCGGTCGATGACTCCGCCGTTGAAGTCTGGGATGTGAAGCGCGCCTCGATCGTGAAAGCGTTCCGCGGTCACGGAGGCCGGGTCACCGCAGTCGCGTTCAGTCCCGACGGCAGCCACCTGGTGACGGCGAGCGCCGACCGCACGGCGCGCGTGTGGGACGGAGCGTCCGGAAAGGCGCTCACGCTAGCGGGCCATGCAGACGTGGTGAACCACGTCGTCTTCAGCGCCGATGGCAAGAGCGTGGCGACCGCCGGCCAGGATCGGACGGCCCGCATCTGGGACGCGATGACCGGACAGGAGCGATTGACCTTCACACTGACCGCGCCGGTGATCGGCGTCGTCTTCAGTCCCGACGGCAAGTCGTTGATCACCTACGACAAGAGCGGGACTCTGCGAGACTTCCTGCTGACCTTCGAAGACGTCGACACGGCCGCCCGCCGGTTCGCCGGGGACCGGGAGCTGACCGGCGCCGAGTGCATGCGGTACTTCCTCACCCCGAGCTGTCCCACCCTGCCCTGACTCGCCCTCGCCGTCGAAGGTGAAGCGTGTGACCGAGTTCGGGTAATTTCGTTCCCGTCCGACGATCACGATCGCGCGCGACGAGCCTCGACCACCGGTACGGTGGTTGCACCAACGCTCCGATGATGCCGCTTGCGCGCGCGCTGTTCCAGGTCGGACGAAACCTCGTGAAGTACCGTCTGCCCGGCGACGTCTCCATCCGCTCGGACCGCTTCGGTCGTGCTCACATGGCTGACCTGGCCGCGCGGTTCGTGAGCACCAACCGGGTGAACGGCAGCTATCTCGAATTCGGCGTGTGGCGGGGCTCCACCTTCGCGCAGTTCCATCACACGTTCCGCCGTCACCGGCTGCACGTCCCCATGTACGCGTTCGACAGCTTCCAGGGGCTGCCGGAGCCGACGGGAGTCGACGCGACGGTCGGTGGCGAGCCGTTCAGCGCCGGTCAGTTCGGGTGCTCGGCGCTGGACTTCGTGGCCGAGCTGCGCGGGCGATGGGTGCCGGAGACCGCGTACACGATCGTCGCCGGCTTCTACGCCGACACGCTCCGCCCCGAGCTCTACGAGAAGCTCGGCCTCGGGACGGCGGCGCTGGTGTGGATCGACTGCGTGCTGTACGAATCGGCGCGCTGCGTCCTCGAATGGATCCACCCGCTGCTCCAGAACGGCTCCGTGGTCATGTTCAACGACTTCTACCGGTTCAAGGGCCATCCGGATCTGGGGGAGCGCCGGGCGTGGGCGGAGTTCCTGACCGCCCACCCCGACGTGCGGTCGACCGACTACGCGAAGTTTTCGAGCGTCGGCCAGGCCTTCATCGTCAATCGTTAGCGGCGGGGTGGGGGCGCCGGCGGGCGACAGCGGGAGACGTTGCGCAGGGGCTGGCGCTGCTCCTCGGGGAACGGCTGGCGGCTGAGCCAGTCGCAGAACTCGGCGGGGCGGGAGGCCGCCCACTCGGCCACGCGCGCGGTCACCCGGAACCCTTCCTGGAGCTTGCGGTCGGCGACCTGACCGAAGAACGGGATGAGCACCCGCGCGATCACCGCCACGAAGCGGTTCTCGATGAGCACCCACGCGGTCAGCCGCTGGTTGACGTGGCCGTCGCGCACCTCGAAGTGCAGCTCGGTGAGCCCGATACCCGTGATGGTGCCGACCACGCGGCCGGTGTGGCGTCCGCGCGAGAACATCACCCGGCGGCCGCGCTCGCTGACCAGCACCTGGTACTCCCCCTGCGCGCCGACACCGTCGTCGACGAAGAAGCGGTCGGGGCCGAGACGCCGGACCTCGTAGCGGGCGAGCTGGATCTGGCGGGCCAGGGCGGTGGCGATCTCCGGGGTGTCGATGAGCGCGACGTAGAGGTCGAGCGGGGCCTGCGCGCGGTCGCCCTCGATGTGGCGCGTGATGGTGGCGCGACTGAAGGCGCGCTCGACGTCGGCGGCCAGGGGCGCCGGCAGAGTGTTCCGCGGCGGCAGCATGGGCGGCCACCGGTCGGCCGCCGCCACCGAGAGCGGCACCACCAGCACGAGGGCCAGCACCAGGGTGCGCAGTCTCTCCGTCATTTCCGTGGAATGGTTCGTGCACCCTCGAACGGCATCACCAACCAGCGAGGGGCGGCACGTCCCTCGGGCGAGGGGCGATCATGCGGTGGAAATCTTCGATCGGAGTTCTCGTGCTCTCTCTGGGGCTTCAGACGGGTGTGCCCTCGGCCGCGCTGGCCGGGAGCCCCACCGAGCAGCTCCGCGGCTCCGTCGACAAGGCGGTCAAGCTCGCCGGCGAGGGGGCCGGCCGGCGCGAGGCGCCCCGCGAGCGGCGCGTCGCGCTCCGGAAGATCGCCGACGAGATCTTCGACTGGGGGGAGACGGCCAAGCGTTCGCTCGGCATGCACTGGCGGGAGCGGACGCCCGCCGAGCGCGAGGAGTTCGTGCGGCTCTTCGCCGATCTGCTGGAGCGGTCGTACATGACGAAGATCGAGCTGTACGACGGCGAGCGGATCGGTTACGCGGGCGACACCATCGACGGCGACCAGGCCATCGTCCGCACCAAGCTCGTCAACAAGCAGGGCGGCGAGATGGCGGTCAACTACCGGATGGTGAAGGGCGACGGCGAGCGCTGGAAGGTCTACGACGTCGAGATCGAGGGCGTGAGCCTGGTCGCGAACTATCGTACCCAGTTCAACAATCTCCTGCGCCGCTCGACCTATCCCGACCTGGTGCGCGCCCTGCGCGCCAAGGCCACGGAGCCCGAGGTGGAAGCGGTGATGGCGTCGCCTGCGTCGGCGAAGTAAGACTCGGGGGGTTCGCCCCCCATCGCAGTCGGAGGGGGCCTCGACGGCCCCCTCCGAAACCTCCCCCAGCAATCGATCGCACCGGCGAAGCCGGCGCTCGGATGACGGCAGAGCTCAGGCGTAGCTCTCGAACAATCCGGCCGCGCCCTGGCCGCCGCCGATGCACATCGTGACCACGCCGTAGCGGGCCTTGCGGCGAAGCATCTCGTTGGCGATGGTGCCGACCAGGCGGGAGCCGGTCATGCCGAACGGGTGGCCGATCGAGATCGAGCCGCCGTTGACGTTGAGCTTCTCGGGATCGAGGCCGAGCCGATCGCGGCAGTAGACGACCTGCGAGGCGAAGGCCTCGTTCAGCTCCCACACGCCGATGTCCTCGACGCGCAGCCCGTGACGCTTGAGCAGCTTGGGCACCGCGTAGACCGGGCCGATCCCCATCTCGTCGGGATTGCAGCCGGCCACCGCGAAGCCGCGGAACACGAGCTTGGGCGTGATACCGAGCTTCTCGGCCCGCTCGCGCGACATCAGGAGCGTCGCCGAGGCGCCGTCGGAGAGCTGGGACGAGTTGCCCGCGGTCACCGTGCCCTGGCCACTTTCCTTGTCGAAGTGCGGGGGCAGCGCCATCAGGGCTTCGAGCGTGGTGTCGGCGCGGTTGCACTCGTCGCGGTCGACGTAGAACTCCTCCTTGCCGATCACCTCGCCGGTCTTCTTGTCGAGGATGCCGCGGGTGACCTGCATGGGGGCCATCTCTTCCTTGAAGAATCCGTCCTGCTGACCGCGCGCCGTCCGCTGCTGGCTCTGCAGCGAGTACTCGTCCTGGGCCTGGCGGCTGATCTTGTAGCGCTTGGCCACGACCTCGGCGGTGTCGCCCATCACCATGTAGATCCCGGGCAGATGCTCCTTCACCCACGGATTCGGATCGTTGTCGCGCTTCATCATCGTGATCGATTCGACGCCGCCGCCGATGGCCGCTTCCGCGCCGTCGTTCATGATGTGGTGGGCGGCCATGGCGATCGACTGCAGGCCCGACGAGCAGAACCGGTTGACGGTGGTGCCGGCCACGGAGGCCGGGAGGCCCGCCCGCATCGCGGACACGCGGGCGATGTTGTGGCCCTGCGAGCCGTGCGGCTGCCCGCAGCCGAAGATGACGTCCTCGACCTCGGCGGGGTCGAGCCTGGGCGCCTTGCCCAGCACGTCGCGGATGACGTGAGCGCCCAGGTCGTCCGGCCGGGTGAGGTTGAACGATCCGCGAAACGATTTGGCGAGCGGAGTCCGCGAGCTGGCGACGACGACGGCTTCTTTCATGGCCGATCCTTTCTGAGGGGAGGCTTGGCTGGCAAGACTGTACCATTTGTCGGGACTAACGGTCATCGAGGGGCGCCACGGCTCCGCCGGGGCGCCTCCGAGCGCTGGGGGGGTTTGGGGGGCCATTTCGTGGCCCTCCCATGGAGGAAATATGCCGCGGACGGCTGACATCGTCATCATCGGGGCCGGCGCCGTCGGCGCCAGCATCGCCTATCACCTGGCCCGGCGCGGCGCCCGCGACGTGGTCGTGCTCGAGCGCGAGATGGTGGGCTCGGGCTCGACCAGCAAGGCCGCGGGCGGCATCCGCGTGCAGTTCGGCACGCGCGTGGAGATCGAGTTCTCGCTGCGCAGCATCGAGTTCTTCAAGCGCTTCGACGACGAGATGGGCGTGCCCTGCGATTACCGGCAGGAGGGCTATCTCATCCTGCTGTTCGACGACGCCGACCTCGCGCGCTATCGGAAGAACGCGGCATTCCAGGCGAGCCTCGGCGCCGACGTCCGCATCATCACCCCCGCCGAGGCGCGTGCGATCGTGCCCGAGCTGAACGTCGACGACGTCCTCGCGGCGGCCTGGGGGCCGATGGACGGCCACGCCTCGCCGAACGACGTGGTCCAGGCCTACGCCGCCCGGGCGCGCGAGCGCGGCGTCCGGATCCTCGAGGGCACGCCGGCCACGGCCATCGAGCTGGAGGGCGATCGGGTGACGGCGGTGCTCACGCCCGAGGGCCGCATCGAGACGCCGCTGGTGGTGAACGCGGCGGGTCCGCAGGCGCCGCTGGTCGCGCGCATGGTCGGGCGCGAGATCCCGGTCGATCCGCGCCGCCGCCACATCTTCGTCACCGACGAGTTCGCCGGCGTTCGCCATCCGATGCCGCTGGTGATCGATCGCCAGAGCGGCTTCTACTGCCGCAGCGAGCAGGGCCAGGTCCTCATGAGCGCGGGCGACGTGGGCGCCGAAACCGAGTTCAGCGCATCGGTGGACTGGAGCATGCTCGGCGAGACCGTCGACAAGGCCGTGCGCCGCATTCCCGCGCTCGAGGGCGCCAGCATCCGCCACGCGTGGGCGGGACTGCGGCCCCTCACGCCCGACGAGCACGCGATCCTCGACTGGGCGCCCGATCTCCGCGGCCTCTACCTCGCGGTCGGCTTCTGCGGCCACGGCTTCCAGCACTCGCCGGCCACCGGCCAGGTCGTCTCCGAAATCCTGACCGGGGCGACGCCGAGCATCGACATCGCCGATCTCTCGCTGGCGCGTTTTGCCGGAGGAATCCCGCGCCATCAGCCGCGGCTCGGCGTCGGCTGATGCCGGCGGTGTATCATCTCCACAAAAGGAGACCTCTCATGCCCGACGCCGTGATCGTGTCGACCGCGCGCACTCCCATCGGACGAGCCTACCGGGGAGCCTTCAACAACACTCATGGCGCCGTGCTGGGCGGCCACGTGATCCAGCACGCGGTGCAGCGCGCCGGGCTCGATCCGGGCGAGGTGGAGGACGTGATCATGGGCTGCGCGCTGCCCGAGGGCGCGACCGGCCAGAACGTCGCGCGCCAGTCGGCGCTGCGGGCGGGGCTGCCGGTGACGACCGGTGGCGTGACCGTCAACCGCTTCTGCTCTTCGGGGATGCAGGCCATCGCGATGGCGGCGCATCGGGTGATCGTCGACCGCGTGCCGATCATGGTCGCGGGCGGCCTCGAATCGGTCAGTCTGGTGCAGAACGAGCACTTCAACACCCACAAGCTGCACGAGCAGTGGATCCTCGATCACAAGGGCGAGCTGTACATGCCGATGATCGACACCGCCGAGGTCGTGGCCAAGCGCTACTACGTCACCCGCGAGGCCCAGGACGAGTACGCGCTGCTGAGCCAGCAGCGGACGGCGGCGGGGCAGCAGGCCGGGCGCTTCGAGGCCGAGATCGTCCCGCTGCCGACCAAGAAGCTCGTGCAGGACAAGGCCACCGGCGAGACGCGCGAGGAAGACGTCACGCTGACGAAGGACGAGGGCAACCGCCCGGACACCACGCTCGACGGCCTGGCCAAGCTCGCGCCGGTGCGCGGCGAGAAGGGGCACATCACCGCGGGCAACGCGAGCCAGCTCTCCGACGGCGCCTCCGCCTGCGTGGTGATGGACGCCAAGCTCGCCGAGCGCCGCGGCCTTTCGCCGCTCGGGATCTTCCGCGGGCTCGCCATCGCGGGCTGCGAGCCCGACGAGATGGGCATCGGCCCGGTGTTCGCGGTGCCGCGGCTCCTCGAGCGCTTCGGTTTGAAGATCGACGACATCGGACTGTGGGAGCTGAACGAGGCGTTCGCGGTGCAGGTCGTCTATTGCCGCGATCGGCTGGGCATTCCGCTCGAGCGGCTCAACGTCGACGGCGGCGCGATCTCCATCGGCCATCCGTACGGGATGAGCGGGGCGCGGATGGTCGGCCACGCGCTGATCGAGGGCAAGCGCCGCGGGGTCCGTCACGTCGTGTGCACCATGTGCATCGGCGGCGGCATGGGCGCGGCCGGCCTGTTCGAGGTGGCGTAGTGCTTGCCTCCCCCCAGGAGAGATTGCGCCGGCAAAGCCGGCGCTAGGAAGTCGTATGCAGGGTGTACGCATCGCCGCGGTCTCGACGGCCTCGCCGGCCACGCGCTTCACGCAGGACGAGGTGCTGGCGGTGTTCGGGTACGACGATCCGCAGCGGCGCGGGTTCTTCGAGCGGAGCGACATCGACGGGCGCTACATGTACGTCGAGCGCGAGCGTGCACGTGCCGACGAGACCGTCGACGAGCTCCACGCGCGCTTCAGCGCCGGCGCCCTCGAGCTGGGCGAGAGGGCGATCCGTCGGGCGCTCGATCTCGCTGGTTGGTCGGCCGACGACGTCGACTTCCTCGCCACCACCACCTGCACGGGCCGGCTCACCCCGAGCCTCGACGCTCACCTGATCGCCCGCCTGGGCTGCCGTCCGGACATCCAGCGAGTTCACGTCGGCGACACCGGCTGCGCCTCCGCGATGGTGGCCATGCAGCAGGCGTGGAATCATCTGCGGGCCTTTCCCGGGCACCGCGCGCTGGTGATGGCCGTGGAGATCTGCTCGACCACCTACTTCCTCGACGACCGTCTGGAGAGCGCGGTCGCCCACGCGATCTTCGCCGACGGCGCCGCCGCCCTCGCGCTGGACGCCGAGCGCGGCGGTCCGCGGGTGGTCGCCCACCGCACGCTGTTCCGCTCCGAGCACCTGGACGCGATGGGCTTCGAGTATCCGGGCGGGCGGCACCGCATCGTGCTGTCCAAGGACGTGCGGCGCATCGGACCGCGCATGTTCGGCGAGATGGCCGAGGTCCTCATGAAGACCCAGAGCCTCGACCGCGCCGACGTCCGCCACTGGGTGCTGCACTCGGCCGGCCGCCGCGTGCTCGACCGCGCCGGCCAGCTCCTCGGGCTGGGCGAGGCGCAGCTGACCCACGCGCGTCACGTGCTCCGGACCTACGGCAACATGTCGTCGGCCACGATCCTGTTCGTGCTGGAAGAAACGCTGCGCAAGGAATCTCCGGCACCGGGCGACTGGGGCCTGATGATCGGACTCGGTCCCGGCTTCGCGGCGGAAGGCGCGCTGCTCAGCTGGTAGCGGCGGGCTCGACGGGCATGCGAGAGCGCCGAGGCGGCGCTTCTCAGCCGGTCGTTTTCCTGTGAACCGAGCGGCCGGGGCGCTGGAGCACCTGGATCGTCCCGTCGTTCCTGCCGCGCGCGACGCCTCGCTGGCCGACATCGACCGCCTCAACGCCTGGTTCGGTGGCTACACGCTCACCCTGCGCGCGCTCGATCACATCGTTCTTCGCGCGCCGGCGTCGGCGCGTGTGCTGGTCGTCGACGTCGGCGGAGGGCGCGGGGATTTCGCGCGGCGACTGATCGAGCACGCGCGCCCCTGGCGGCGCCGCGTCAAGGTCGTCGTGGTCGATCGCGACCCGGATCTGCTGGCCATCGCCCGGCGCGCTGCGCCGTCCGGTGTCGCGCTCGTCCGCGCCGACGCGACCGCGCTCCCGTTCCGCGAAGGGAGCGTGGACGTGGTCACCATGTCGCTGACGCTTCATCACCTGGAACCGGACGCCGCGGTGGCGAGCCTCGGTGAGATGTCCGCCGCGACCCGCGGGGCGATCGTCGTCAACGACCTCTGGCGCAGCTGGATCTCGTTGGCGCTCGTGTGGGTCGCGACCCGCGTCCTGCGCTGCCACCCCATCTCGCGCCACGACGGCCCGCTCTCCGTGCGCCGCGCCTACTCGCCCGACGAGATCCGCGGCCTCGCCGAGAAGGCCGGTCTTCCCGCGCCGCGTCTCGAGCGCTATCCGCTGCTCGGCCGCCTCCTAGCCGTGTGGTGACGGACTGTGGCCGTTGCCCTTGATCAGCTCGCCGAGGGCGGCGGCGAGGTTGCGGCGGGCCGCTTCGAGGTGCGGGTAGATCGCGAGGGTGCGGCGGAACAGGTCGGCGGCTTCCTTGTGCTGGCCCAGGGCCATGTGGCAGAGGCCCTGGCCGGAGAGCGCGCCGAAGTGGTGCGGCTTGCGGGCCAGCACTTCTTCGCAGTCCGCGACGGCGGCGGCGGGGTTGCCGCTGAGGTAGCGGGCGGTGGCGCGCTTGTTCCAGCCCTCGGCGAAATCCGGCGCGCGACGGATGATGTCGGTGAAGAGCGCCTCGGCGGCCAGCAGGTCGCCCCGCTCCATGGTCTCGATGCCGCGCTGGAGGATCTTGTCGATCTCGGGCGAGCCCGAGCCGTGCCACATCTCCCACAGCGCTGACGCCGCGCGGGCGGCCGCGTCCGCGTCGTCGCCGCCTAGAACTCGAACCGCTTCATCTTCCGTCATGCAGACGCGCCTACGCGGCGGGGTCCCCCGCGTTGACGGGGATGACCTGACCCGAGATGCTGCGCGAGAGATCGCTGGCCAGGAAGAGCGCGGCGGACGAGATGTCGTCGGCGTTGACGAAGCGCCTGAGCGGCGAGCGTTCGATCATCGCCTTGCGTACCTCCTCGGTGGAGATGCCGCGCACGCGCGCCTGCCCGGCGATCACGCTCTCGATCCGGGGGCCTTCGGTCGCGCCCGGCGCCACCACGTTCACACGGATGTTGTGCGGCCCGAGCTCCATGGCCAGCCCGAACGTCATCCCGACCTGGCCGGCCTTGGCCGAGCAGTAGCCGATCCGGTAGGGGAGGCCGCGGCGTCCCGCCACCGACGAGATGTTGATGATGCTGCCGCCCCCGCCGCTGATCATGTGGGGCACCGCGAAGCGGATGCAGAGATAGCTCGAGGTGAGACACGAGTTCACGGTGTAGAACCAGTCTTCGGTCAGGTAGTCCTGCACGGGCTTGGTGGGCCCGCCGTCACCCGCGTTGTTGACGAGCACGTCGATGCGACCGAAGGCCTTGACCGTCGCGTCCATCAAGCTGCGCGCGCCGTCCTCGGTCGACGCGTCGGCGGCGACGGCCACCGCGCGTCCGCCCGACTTGGTGATCTCAGCGGCCGCTTGCTCCACCGCGGCGGCCGTGCGCGCCGAGCACACCACCTTGGCGCCTTCGGCGGCGAACCGGCCGCTCATGACCCGGCCGATTCCCTTGCTCGCGCCGGTGATGACCGCGACCTTTCCGTCGAGCAGTCCCATGCCGTGCCTCCGATCGAAAGTTTCCGCGTCGGCACGCCGCCGACGGCGGGAGTCCCCGCGGCGATCGGCGGCGTGCACGGCGCCCGTGCATTGTAGCGGATCGCGCCGCCGACCCTGGCCCGCGTGTGACGGCCGCGCTATGCTGCCGCGAATCAACGGGGAGGAGACCATGCCGGAGTTCGAGCACGTCCGCTACGCCGTCGACGACGGCATCGCCACGCTCACGCTGCATCGTCCCGAACGGCTCAACGCGGTCAACACCGCCATGCTGCGCGAGATCGTGGCCGCGCTCGACACCGCCGACGGTGATGACGGAGTCCGCGTGGTGATCGTCACCGGCGCGGGCCGCGCCTTCTGCGCCGGCGCCGATCTCGGCGCAGGCGGTAGGACGTTCGATGTTGATGTTGATGTTGATTACATGGGGGGCCCCTACGGCTCCCCCCATACCCCCCCGACGCGCGGCGCCATGACTTCCCCGGAGCGCTCCTCGAATGACGCGCTCGAAGGACATGAGGACGGAGGCGGTGTCGTCGCACTTCGGGTCTACGACATGAACAAGCCCGTCATCGCCGCCATCAACGGGCCGGCGGTGGGATTCGGCGTGACCCTCACGCTGCCCATGGACATCCGCATCGCCTCCAGCGAGGCACGTCTCGGATTCGTGTTCGCGCGCCGCGGCGTCGTGCCCGAGGCGTGCAGCACGTGGTTCCTGCCGCGGCTGGTGGGCATCGCGCGGGCCGCCGAGTGGGTCTACACGGGCCGCGTCTTCGACGCCGAAGAGGCGCGCGCGGGCGGATTGGTCAGCCGCGTGGTCGCGGCGGACGCGCTGCTGCCGACGGCGCGCGAGCTGGCCATCGAGATCGCGCGCCACACGTCGGCCGTCTCGGTCGCGCTCGCGCGGCACATGCTCTGGAAGATGCTCGGCGTCGATCACCCGATGGACGCGCACCGCCTGGACTCGAAGGCCATGGCCTTCACCGGACGCTCCGCCGACGCCTACGAAGGCGTCACCGCCTTCCTCGAAAAACGCCCGGCCCGATTCCCGCTGCGTCCCAGCGTCGACATGCCGCCGTTCTTTCCGTGGTGGACGCCCCGGAGCTTTCGAACGAACGGTTGACGGGCGGGCGTCATGCTGTCATGTTTCGGGCGCAGGGGACACGAACGGGAGCGTGTGACCTTCGCGTTTCCGCAGGCTTCTGCCGAGCCAGGGCCTGGCTTGGCTCTTGCCTCCCCTGCGGCGGCGTTCGTCGCGACCGATTTTGAGAGGTGGAGGCAGTCATGGTCCTGAACTGGGTCAGTCGGATGTTCGCGCGGGATCTCGCCATCGACCTCGGAACCGCGAACACGCTCGTGTTCGTCCAGGGCGACGGCATCGTACTCGACGAGCCCTCGATCGTGACCATCCGAGTCGCCGACGGGTCCGTCGTCGCGGTCGGCCGCGAGGCCAAGGAGATGGTCGGCCGCACGCCGGGCACCGTGGCCACCGTCCGTCCGCTGAAGAACGGCGTCATCGCCGACCTCGACGTCGCCCAGAAGATGCTCGAGTACTTCATCAACAAGACGGCCGGCCGCTACCGGACGCAGCTGCGGCCCCGCATCGTGATCGGCGTCCCCTCCGGCATCACCCAGGTCGAAAAGCGCGCGGTGCGGGACTCGGCCATGCAGGCGGGCGCACGCGAGGTGTACCTGATCGAGGAGCCGATGGCGGCGGCCATCGGCGCGGGCATGCCGATCGAGGAGCCCGGCGGGAACATGATCGTCACCATCGGCGGCGGCACCACCGAGGTCGCCGTGCTCTCGCTGGCCGGCGTCGTCTACTGCGAGTCGGTGCGGATGGCCGGCGACGAGATGGACGAGGCCATCGTGGCGTACGTCAAGAAGCACTACAACCTCTTGATTGGCGAGCGGCGCGCGGAGGCCATCAAGATCGCCGTCGGCTCGGCGATCAAGTTGGACGGCGAACGACGCACGGTGGAGGTCAAGGGCCGCGACCTCATCGACGGCATCCCCAAGACCATCGTGGTCGGCGAGGAAGAGATCCGCGAGGCGCTGAGCGAGAGCGTCGCGACGATCGTCGAGACCGTGCGAATCTGCCTGGAACGGACGCCGCCGGAGCTGGCCGCCGACATCATCGACCAGGGCATCGTCATGACCGGTGGCGGCGCGCTCCTCCGCGGCCTCGACGAGCTCCTCCGCCGCGAGACCGCGCTCCCCGTCACCGTCGCCGACAACCCGCTCTCCTGCGTGGCCCTCGGCACCGGTAAGGTCCTCGACGAGCTGGAGCTCCTCCGCAAAGTCGCGATCGGGAGGTAAGGGGCGGGATCGCTTCTTAGAGCTTCTTGAGGGTGACCTGGCTGGGTGGCCGTTCTCTTCCGGGATGAACGACGCCCTTCAAGAGATCCGGCTGAACCGCTTGAAGCTCGAAAGAGTCCAGATCGTACGTATCGGCCTTGCCTTGCCGAATGAAGCTGTAGGACACCCCCTGGAGCGACAAGGTGTTCTCGTCGATGGTGCCGACGACCGTCTCATAGACGACCGTCGTGTCCCGCTCGAAATGGCTCGTGAGGGTGATTCCGCCGCTCACCTGAGAACCGTGCTGCTGCAAATTGGCCACCGCCTGTTGCACCACGTCAACGGGGGGGCCCGACGTCTTGCTCTGCAGTTCGCCCGTCCATACCCCCGTCACGTCACAGGTCGGATGGCGCGCGGTTGGCTCCCGGGGCGTCGGCCGTGTGGCGACCTCGACTCCGCCCGACGTCTCGATGCCTTCGAGACCGCTTCCCGATTCACTTGCGGAGAGCAGCTTCTTCAGCAGATCGCTGATCGAGTGCTTGAGGGTCTCTCCCCAGGAAGGGTCGTTGACATCGTAGAAGACGTACCTGAGCGCTTTGAGGTCGAACGGAACATCGGTTTCGTTTCTGGTGACGATGATCGACGGCTTTCCGATCGCGTGAGCCAGCCCGAGTTCATAGAAGACGTTCGGATTTCTTCCTGACAGCTCGGCGAACACCACGCGACATCGACGAATGGCGCGCCACACGTCGGCCATGATCTGGGGTTTCGAGAAGATTTCGTCTCCACGAACGGGTTTCAAACCGGCGGCTTCTATGGCCGGCTGTATCACGAACTCATATTCGCGCTTGAAAAGGCCATCGAACGGCATGATGACGAAGCACTCGTTTTCCATCGTCTCGACCTGGATCTGGATGTGTGTGCTTGGCCCGGTAACCATGTCCGCCGCCCTCCGTGACTCTACAGCTCTCCATCCGTGGAACGCGCGGGGGTCTGGATGGCAGCATCATAGGTCAAGGATACGAGGCACGGCAAGGCGTCATGGGGACGCGGCGAGGGCGGAAGCGATGACGCGGGCTACGAGATCGCCCTTCGCCGTCATCGACGATGCGGACGTCGTCGTCGGTCATGTAGCCTCGAACAACGACCTCGCGAGAGGTGCTACGGGCGGGGGAGGCGGGGGGATTCGGCGCAGGTGCGCTCGACGTCGGCGATGGTCTTGGGGGCGCCGGACGTCAGGACGTCGTGGCCGCTCTCGGTGATCAGGACGTCGTCCTCGATGCGGACGCCGATGCCGCGGAGCGCGGGGGGCACGGCGTGGGTGATCGTGGGCGCCGCCGACTTCTCTTCTTCTTCCAGGCGCTTGGCCGCCGCCATGCCCAGGCGGAGGCGGCGATCCCACATCTCTTCCTCGCTGTACTCCCGGATCAGATACGTTACCGACTCGCGCTCGGGATCGAAGTAGAGGCCGGGCTCGACGGTGACGACCATGCCGGGCTCGAGCACGCGCGAGCGGCCGTTGACGCGATAGTCGCCGACGTCGTGGACGTCCATGCCGACCCAGTGACCGGTGCCGTGCATGTAGAACTCGCGGTAGTGATGCATGGCGAGCGTCTCGTCGAGACCGCGGGGCAGCGCGCCGAGCGCGATCAGGCCGTCGGCGAGCACCCGGCGCGCGGCCTCGTGCATGACCTCGTAGCGCTGGCCCGGTCGAGCGGCCTCGATGGCGGCCTGCTGCGCGCGCAGCACCAGCTCGTACACCGCGGCCTGGGGCGCGCTGAAACGGCCGTTGAGGGGGAACGTGCGGGTGATGTCGGCGGTGTGATAGCCGAACTCGCAGCCCGCGTCGATCAAGAGCAGGTCACCGTCCTCCATGCGCCGGCGGTTCTCCTGGTAGTGGAGAATGCACGCGTTGGGACCGGAGGCGACGATCGAGGGATAGCCGTCGCGCGGCGAGCCGTGGGCGCGGCAGACGAACTCGAGCGCGGCCTGCACCTGATATTCGTAGAGCCCGGGCCGCGCGTAGCGCATGGCCTCGGCGTGAGACTCGCCGCTGATCTCGCACGCGCGGCGCTGGGCGGCCAGCTCGGCGGGCGTGCGAACGAGTCGCATGGCGTGCAGCAGCGGACCGGGATCTTCCAGGCGTACCGGCGTGTGGTGCCCGCGCGAGCGGGCGCCGCGCAGCTCGACCATGAGGCGCGTGAGCCGCGCGTCGTAGGCGGGATTGCCGAGCTGGTAGTAGAGCGCGGGGTGATCGATGAGCCAGGTGCGCAGGCGGTTGTCCAGCTCCTCGATCGGATACGCGCTGTCGGCGCCGTAGCTGGCAACGGCGCCCTCCACGCCGGCGCGGCGGCCGTTCCAGATCTCCATCTGGCGGTCGCGCGGACGCACGAACAATACGTAGCGCTCCTTGGGATCGCTCGGATTGAAGACCGCGACCGCGTCGGGCTCGTCGAAGCCGGTGAGGAAGAAGAAGTCGGAATTCTGGCGGAACGGATAGTGGACGTCGTTGTTCCGACGGATCTCCGTGCCTCCGGGAATGACCGCGATGGCGTCGCCCAGCGCCTCGGCGAGACGCTGGCGACGGTCGATGAACGGGCCCTGACCGTCTGCCATTGCCGCCAGGGTAACACATCGTCGTAAGATGGAGCCGATGCTCAAACTCGGGATCCTCGATCAATCTCCGGTGCGCACGGGCGGCAGCGCGGCTGACAGCGTCCACGAGACGCTGGAGCTGGCCCAGGCGGCGGAGCGTCTCGGTTATCAACGCTACTGGCTCGCCGAACACCACGCGACCCCGGGCCTGGCGGGCTCGTGTCCGGAAATCTTGATCGGCCAAGTCGCCGCGCGCACGAGCCGCATTCGCGTGGGATCGGGCGGCGTGATGCTGAGTCACTACAGCGCGCTCAAGGTGGCCGAGAGCTTCCGCATGCTCGAGCTGCTCTTCCCCGGACGCATCGACCTCGGGATCGGCCGCGCGCCGGGCAGCGACGGCCGCACCGCGCGCACGCTACGTCAGGTGCCCGAGCCGGCGGGCGCCGAGTTCTTTCCCGAGCAGATCGCCGAGCTGCAGGGCTTCCTCGGCGACGGATTGCCCGCGGGACATCCGGCACACGGCGTGCGCGCGATGCCGGAAGTGCCGGGCGCGCCCGAGCTGTGGCTGCTCGGCTCGAGCGATCAGAGCGCGTTGGTGGCCGCGCACTTCGGGGCCGCGTTCTCGTTCGCCCACTTCATCAACAACGAAGGCGGCGCCGAGATCACCCGCGCCTACACCCGGAACTTCAAACCGTCATCGGCGCTGGCCGAGCCGCGCGCGAGCGTGGCCGTGTTCGCGGTGTGCGCGGACACCGAGGCCGAGGCGTGGCGACTGGCCCGGAGCCGCGAGCTGTTCATCCTGCAGCTTCACACCGGAAGGTTGGGCCGCTATCCGTCGGTGGAAGAGGCCGAGGCATATCCGTACACGGCGCACGAGCGCGCCGTCGTGGAATACAACCGCCGGCGCACGGTCGCCGGCACCCCCGAGCAGGCGCGCGCGCGTCTCACTGCGCTGGCCGCCGACTACGGCGTCGACGAGCTGATCATCGTGACCATCACCCACGATCCCAAGGCCCGCCTGCGCTCGTACGAGCTGCTGGCGCAGGCATTCGAGCTGACATGACCACTCCGCTGAGCGTCTACCTCCCGTTCAATCGCGATTGCGTGGGCGACGCCTTCGAGCCCGCCAAGAAGGGCGGCAAGCCGCCCACGTCCGAAGGCCACTGGCTGATCGTGCAGAACCAGGGGCTGGTGGTCGTCCCCGACGGCGAGGGATTTCGACTGCCGACGGGGGCGCGGCCGTCCGCGCTCGACGGGGTCGGCGGCGAGCCGTTCTGGCTCGGCACGTACCAGGACACGCCGTGCTGGGTGATGGACTTGCCACGCGACGTTGCGATCCCCTCGGGATTTCAGCGGCAGACGCTGGTGCCGATGCAGGGCACGAAGCTGCCCGACGATCTGCTCTCGCTCGGCGGCATGGCCATGCAGGCGCTCTGGTGGGAGTCGACGAGCGGCCACTGCCCGCGCTGCGGAGAACGCACGACGCGCATCGAGGGCGAGTGGGGCAAGCGCTGTCCGAAGTGCGAGTACGAGCACTATCCGCACCTGCATCCGGCCGTGATCGTGCTCGTGCGCGACGGCGACCGCTGTCTGCTCGCCCGCAAGGCCATCTGGGCCCCCGGCCGCTACGCGCTGGTGGCGGGCTTCGTCGACAACGGCGAGTCGCTGGAGGGCTGCGTGCGGCGCGAGGTGAAGGAAGAAGTCGGCGTCGACGTCGACGACATCCAGTACGTCGGCAGCCAGAACTGGCCGTTCCCCAGCCAGCTCATGGTCGGCTTCGTGGCGCGCTATGCCGGCGGCGAGGTGAAGGTCGATCCCGAGGAGCTGGAGGACGCCCGCTGGTTCCCCAAGGGCCAGCTCCCCTCGCGCCCGTCCCACCACTCGATCGCCGGCTTCATCCTCAAGAACTACGGCGAATAGCTAGCGCTTCACGTCGGGCGGAAGAACGGCCGAGCCGGTGACGGAGTCGGCGCGACGGCGCGGCCAGCGGCCGGCGTCGACGGCGGCCAGGAAATCCATCACGGCCGCGTTGAACGCCGCCGGCTCCTCGATGTTGATCGCGTGACCGGCCTTCGGCAGCACGATCAACCCCGAGCGCGGGAGCTTCCGCTTCATGAAGATGCCGGCTTCGAGGCAGGGCTCGTCCTCGTCGCCGGTCATGATCAGCGCGGGCACCTCGCACTTCTCCATCGCGTCGCCGAGGCTGAAGACGGACGGGCGCGACATCTGCACGCCGCGCAGCGTGTTGGCGTGGCCCTTCGCGGAGCCCGCGGCCAGCCGGTCGTGGAACTCCTGCCAGCCCCGCGGGTCCTTCTCGATGAACTGCACGCGCGTCGGCCCACGGCTGTAGAACTCCGCGACCTTCGCCATGCCCTCCTCCTCGAAGCGACGAGCGATCATCTCGGTGTCCTTGTGGAAGGCCTCGCGGTCGGTCCCGCTGCCGTAGCCGGCGCCGGCCACCGTGATCGACAGCGCCCGCTGCGGATAACTGAGGCCGAAGTGGAGCGCCGCGTAGCCGCCCATCGAGAGCCCGCACACGTGGGCCTTGGCGATGCCGAGCCCGTCCAGCACGCCCACGATGTCTGCGGCGGCCTGCGCCTGGGAGTACGCCGACACGTCGTCGGGCACGTCCGACGGCGGATAGCCGCGCGCGTTGAAGGCGATCGCGCGATAGCGCCGCGCGAAGAAGTTCATCTGCGGGTTCCAGCTCTGCGCCTCTCCCGCGAACTCGTGCACGAACACCAGCGGGAGCCCCTGACCCACTTCCTCGTAGTACAGCCGGACGTTTCCGACGTTCACGTGTGGCATGGCGGGCCGCATCCTAGCACGCTACAATCCCTCCTGGCGATCACGCCGGAGGGGGACGCGTCATGGAATTCGAGTACTCGAAGAAGACGAAGATGTACATGGAGCAGCTCGTCGACTTCATGAACAAGCACATCTACCCGAACGAGTCCGTCTTCCGGGATCAGCTCGACAGTCAGGCCGACCGGTGGCAGGTCCCGCCGGTCATGGAAGAGCTGAAGGCCAAGGCGCGCGAGCGCGGGCTCTGGAACCTGTTCCTGCCCGAGAGCGAGCGCGGGGCCGGGCTCACCAACCTCGAGTACGCCCCCCTCTGCGAGATCATGGGCCGCTCGCCGATCGCCCCCGAGGCCTTCAACTGCGCCGCGCCCGACACCGGCAACATGGAGACCATCGAGCGCTACGGCAGCCCCGAGCAGAAGAAGCAGTGGCTGGAGCCGCTCCTGGAGGGCAAGATCCGCTCGGCCTTCATCATGACCGAGCCCAAGGTCGCGTCCTCGGACGCCACCAACATCGAGTCCTCGATCGTGCGCGACGGCGACTCCTACGTCATCAACGGGCACAAGTGGTGGTCCTCCGGCATCGGCGATCCGCGCTGCAAGATCCTCATCTTCATGGGCAAGACCGACCCCAAGAACCCCGACCGCTACAAGCAGCAGTCGATGGTCCTGGTGCCGCGCGACACCCCGGGCATCAAGGTGCTTCGCATGCTCACGGTGTTCGGCTACGACGACGCGCCCCACGGCCACGGCGAAGTCCTGTTCGAGAACGTGCGGGTGCCCGCCACCAACATGCTGCTCGGCGAGGGGCGCGGCTTCGAGATCGCCCAGGGGCGGCTCGGTCCCGGCCGCATCCATCACTGCATGCGCCAGATCGGGGTGGCCGAGCGTGCGCTGGAGCTCATGTGCAAGCGCTCGCTGAACAGGGTGGCCTTCGGCAAGAAGCTGGCCGAGAACGACATCACGCTGGAGCGCATCGCCCAGTCGCGCATCGACATCGACCAGGCCCGGCTCCTGGTGCTCAACGCCGCCTACATGATGGACACGGTCGGCAACAAGGCGGCCCGGCAGGCCATCGCCGAGATCAAGGTCGCGGTCCCCAACATGACGCTCGCGGTGGTCGAGCGCGCCATGCAGCTGCACGGGGGCGGCGGCGTGAGCCAGGAATTCCCGCTCGCCTTCTGGTGGGCGCACTCGCGCACGCTCCGCTTCGCCGACGGCCCCGACGAAGTCCACCGCCGCCAGATCGGCCGCCTCGAGCTGCGCAAGCACAGCTGATGTGTCGGCGATGACGGACGCGGTCGTCACCACGGAGTGGCTGGCCGAGCATCTGGCCAATCCGGACGTACGGATCGTCGACGGGACGTGGCACATGCCGCACCTGGGGCGGGATGCGCGGGGGGAGTTCGTCGAGGCGCACATTCCGGGGGCGGTGTTCTTCGACGTCGACGCGGTCGCGGACACCGACACCACGCTGCCGCACATGCTGCCGAGCCCCGAGAAGTTCGCGCGGGAAGTCGGAGCGCTCGGGATCGGCGACGGTGACCAGGTGGTCGTCTACGACGTGCGCGGGGTGGTCAGCGCCGCGCGCGTGTGGTGGACGTTTCGGGCGTTCGGTTACGACCACGTGGCGGTGCTCGACGGCGGGCTTCGCAAGTGGCGGGCCGAGGGTCGGGCCGTCGAATCGGGGACGCCGTCACCGATCGGTCGACGATTCACCGCGCGTTTGCGGTCCGCGCTCGTGCGCGACCTCGACGCCGTGCGCGCCAACCTCGCCACGCGCGCCGAGCAGGTCATCGACGCGCGCTCGCGGGGACGCTTCGCGGGGACCGAGCCCGAGCCGCGGGCGGGACTTCGCGGCGGTCACATCCCCGGCAGCCTGAATCTGCCGTACGACGAGCTGTACCGTCCCGACGGAACGCTGCGTCCCGAGCCCGAGCTGCGCGACGCCTTCGCCAAGGCCGGACTCGATCCCGCGCGGTCCGTGATCACCAGCTGCGGCTCCGGCGTCACCGCCTCGGTGCTGGCGCTCGCCCTTCACGTCCTCGGCCGCCGCGACGTCGCCGTCTACGACGGCTCCTGGTCCGAATGGGGCGCCCACCCCGACACCCCCGTGGAACGCGCGTGAATCTGCTTCGTTCGGAGCCGCTGCCCGGGGTGCGCAACGAGGAGCTCGAACGGCGAGTGGGGAAAGCGCTCGGGCGCTTCTCGATGCTCGCGCCGGGCGACCGCGTGGCGGTCGGCGTATCGGGTGGGAAAGATAGCTGGTGCCTCGTCCACGCCCTGGCCGCTCACCGCCGTCGCGCCCCGTTCGAATACGAATTGATCGCGGTCACCATCGAGCAGGGGAAGTTCAAGTCGTCGATCGAGACGCTGGGTCCCCGACTGCGCGAGCTGGGCGTCGAATGGGTGCGTCGCGGGGATCCGAGCACGCTGGCCCTGGTAGCGGGCGGGGTCGCGCACGGCTGCGACGTGTGCAGCCGCCACCGGCGACGCGCGCTCTATCAGGTCGTGGGCGAGCTGGGATGCACGGCGCTGGCCCTCGGCCACACCGCCGACGACCGCGCGGAGTCGCTGCTCCGCAACATCCTCTTCAACGGCCGCATCGCGTCGCTGCCGCCCGTCGCCCGCTCGCGCAAGGGCGGCTTGCGGCTGATCCGCCCGCTCGCCTTCGTGACCGAGGACCTGACCGCCGCCTACGCGCGGGCGATGGGGTTGCCGACGGTGGGGTGCGTGTGCGGCGACCGCGACGGGGTACGGCGCGAGATCCGCGAGTTCCTCACCCGCCTTCGCGAGCGCCACGTCGGCGTGTCGGAATCGATCACCGCCGCGCTTGGCAACGTGAACGCCTACACCCTGCTGGGCTCTGATCCGCCCGACGACTAATGGTGCTCGCGGAATTGGTTGACGGACTCGCGTCGGGGGTCGGCTGGCCTAGGTCCTCGAAAAGAGGAGCTGCGCTCCTCTTTTCTGCGAAATCGGCGCTCGACCCCCGACGCGAGCCCGTCAACCAATTCCGCGAGAATCACTAGACCAGCCTGCTCGCGGTCACGCCGCGCGGCGCACGGGCCGCGCGACCGCCGCTCGATCGGCGCCGGGCTCGGGCAGGCTGCGCAGGGCGAGCACGTGGCCGAGGTCCTTGAGCGAGAGATAGCCGACCAGCCGGGTGCCGTCGAGCACGGCCAATCGCCCCAGGCCGTTGGTGCTGGCCTGCTGCAACGCGTCCAGCGCGGTCGCGGTCGGCGCGATGGTCATCGAGCCGGTCAGCGGGCGCATCACGTTCTGGATCGAGGTGCGCTCCCACGCGTCCAGGGGAACCCGGTCGAGGTCGTGCACGGTCGCGATGCCGCGCACGACCCCGCCCGCCACCACGGGAAAGCTCGTGACGTGATGGGTCCAGAACTGCTGCACGAGGTCGCCGACCGACGCGTTCCACGGCACCGTCACCACGTCGCGGGTCATCACCTCGGCCACCGGGAGTCCGCCGAGCGCGGAGGCCAGGGTGGCGTGCGAGTAGCTCATCGAGGCCGCCTGACGTAGGAAGAGCCCGATGAGGACGAGCCAGAGGCCGCTCAGGAACGAGCCGGTGAAGGCCTGCCAGGTGCCGAGCACGACGAGCGCGACGGCCACGCCGCGGCCCACGCGGGTCGCGGTGGCGGTCGCTCTCGCGAAATCGCCGGTGGAGCGCCACACCACCGCGCGCAGCAGCCGTCCACCGTCGAGGGGAAATCCCGGGATCAGGTTGAACACGCCGACCGCGACGTTGACGTACATCAGGTACGTGAGGATCGCGTCGCCCCACGGCGCGTCCACGACGATCCGCGCGAGCGACAGCACGAGCGCGAGGGCCAGGCTGGCCAGCGGTCCGGCCGCCGCCATCAGGAACTCGGTCCGCGGATCGGGGGGCTCGTCGTCGAGCTGCGACACGCCGCCGAGCAGGTGCAGGGTGATGCCGCGCACGGTGAGCCCGTTCTCGATCGCGACCAGCGAGTGAGCCAGCTCGTGGATCAGCACCGAGGCGAAGAGCAGCAGCGCCGCCAGCAAGCCGTTGGCCCAGTACGCGACCGGCTCCAGCCCGGGGAGCTGGCGCGGAAAATACCCGACGGCCAGCGTCCACGTGATCAACGCATAGATGAAGACCCAGCTCGCGTTGATGTTGATCGGGATGCCGAAGATGCTGAGCAGATGAACGGTCGATCTCGCGCGGTTCTCGTCCGGACGCTGAGGAAACACATCGGAAAACTACGCAAGGCCGATGCCAGCGACTTTACGTTGACGAACGTCGACGATGTGGCCGATTCAGCGTGAACCGGGGTTGACGCCCTCCGGTCTCGCGGAAATGATCTGATCGGCTTGACGTCGCAGAGTGTCCGGAATCGTCAACCCCATTCGCTGGGCGGCGCCGAGATTGATCGCGAGGTGGAATTTGATCGGCCCCTCGATGGGAAGATCGCCCGGCTTCGCGCCCTTGAGGATGCGATCCACGAGGCCGGCCGCGCGCCGGTAGAGATCGGGCACATCGGTCCCGTAGGTCATCAACCCGCCCATCGGCGCGAAGACGCGATAGCCGAAGACGGCGGGAAGCCGGTGCACGTTCGCGAATCCCACCAGGGGCTCGCGCATGGCGTTGAACAGTGGGTCCGGGAGCACGACCATGGCTTCGTCGTAGTCGCTCAGCATCGCGGCCAGGGCGCCCTTCATCTCGTCGGGCTCACGCACGAGCCGCCGCCGGATGTTGACGCCGAGCGCCGGCGCCGCGCTCTCGACCTCCGCGATGTATCGCGAGGCGAGGGGGGCGGCCGGATTGGCGAACAGGGCGACACGGCTGATCGTCGGCGCCACCTGCTTGAGCATGGCCAGGCCCCGCGCGGTCGAGCGGGGGTCGACGTCGGTGATCCCGGTGAGGTTCCCACTCCGGCGCAGGTCCAGGTTCGGCAGCAGCCCGCTGCCCACGGGGTCGGACACGCCGACGAACACGATGGGGATCGTGGTGGTGGCGTCGCGGGCGACGCGCGTGCCGAACGTGGAGGCGGCCACGATGAGATCGACGCCGAGGGCCACCAGGCTGTTGCCGAGGAACAGCGCGCGGTCGCCGCCCGAGTAGCGCCGCACCAGCTCCACGTTCTTGCCCTCGACCCAGCCACGCTCGGCCAGGCCCTGGCGAAACGCGGCGAGCAGCGGTGAGGTGTCGGCGAACGTGGCGTCGGGCGAGAGCAGTCCCAGACGCACGATCTTCGGCGCCTGCGCCGTCGTCACGCTCGGCGCCAGGAGCGCCAGCAGCAGGACGAGTACGAGGCCGATGCGTCCGGTGGCGGGAAGGCGAGACATCGCCGAAGTGTGGCATAGTTTGCCGCGGACGGCGATGTTCCAGCGACCAGCGTGGCTCTCGTTCGACGTCTACGGGACCCTGATCGACTCGCGCGGTGGATCGCGCCAGGCGTTCGCCGCGATCCTCGGCGCGGCGGGCGGCGATCACGTGGACCCGATGGAGTTTCAGGACCACTGGGAGCTGGCCAACATCCGCCGGTACCGTGAGCCCTATCGCTCCTACAAGACGATCTGCCGCGATTCGCTGGCCGAGACGTTCGCGCGGTTCGGTCTGCGGGGCGATCCCGCGCTCATCCGGATCTACTTCGACGCCTATCCGAGCTTCGTCCGCTTTCCCGACGTCGACGCCACCCTCGATCGTCTGGCCACCCGCCATCGCCTGGCCGTGGTGTCGAACATCGACGACGACCTGCTGTCCCTCACGTCGCTCGGGCGGACCTTCGACCTCGTGTGCACGGCCGAGCGGGCGCGCGGCTACAAGCCCGACGGCACGCTGTTCCGACATCTGCTGGGCGAGAGCGGGGTGGCCGTCTCCGCGCTGCTGCACGCCGGACAATCGCAGCGGACCGACATGGTGGGCGCCAAGCCGCTCGGGATCACGGTGGCGTGGATCAACCGTCGCGGATTGACGCTGGCGCCCGGCGTCCCCACGCCCGACTACGAATTCACCGGCCTCCAGCCGCTGCTCGATCTGGTGGAGCGCACGTGAAGCTCGCGGCGCTCGTCCTCGTCATCGCGCTCACCGCGGGGTGCGCGGGGACGCCGACGGGGAGCCCCGGCATTCTCTTCGTGGCCACGCCCGAGCAGGTCGGCGTCGAGATGCTCAAGCTCGCTGACGTGACCAAGGACGACGTGGTCTACGATCTCGGGAGCGGCGACGGGCGGCTCGTCATCGCCGCCGCGCGCGAGTTCGGGGCCCGCGGCGTCGGCGTGGAGCTCGAGGCCAAGCTCGTTCAGGACAGCCGTGAGAGCGCGCTCAAGGCCGGCGTCGCCGACCGCACGCAATTTCTCTGGCAGGACATCTTCCAGACCGACGTCGCGCCGGCCACCGTGATCGCGATCTATCTCAGCCCCGAGCTGAACCTGAAGCTGCGTCCCAAGCTCCTGCGCGAGCTCCGGCCCGGCGCCCGCATCGTCTCCCACGACTTCGACATGGGCGATTGGCCGCCCACCCGTACGATCCGCGCGAAAGGCCCCACCCGCGAGCACACGATCCACCTCTGGATCGTCCCGCAGAGGTAGGGCGTTGCGGCGATCCCGCGTTCAGGGAACGATGTGGAACCGAGCGATCCGTGACGGTCTGTAGAGAGAAAAGTCCCGTCGATCGACGGTGAAAATCGTGGAGATGCGCTCACGCTCGGCGACACGCACGAGGGCCGCGTCCGCCAGGTCCATCGGAAGGTCCCGGTACTTGTGCGTCAACTCTCGTATGCGGGGCACATCGGCTTCGCCGAGCGGAATCAGCTTCAGCGCGCCTTCCGTCACGTAGTCGAGCAGGGCCTGCTGAGCCGGCCACGATGCGCCGAGCAGGTACATCGCCTCGGTGAACGCGGGCCACACCGTGAGCAGCGGCACCGACATCGTCTTGAGCGCTTCACGGCAGCGGTCGTGCCAGGGGTCGCTTCGGTCGAGCAGCGCGATCAACGGGCCGGCGTCGACCAACGTCAGGCTCATCGTCGCGAGGACTTCCGCTTCTTGCCCTGCCTGGCGAGCAACACGGCGGTGAAAGTCCGGCCTGTCCGCTCCGAGAGACGCGCGCCCCCGCTGTCCCAGCAGCCCAGCCGATGTTCCATCACGTCATAGGCGTTGCCGGTACCTTCGACGGCGCCCAGGTGGCGGATCGCGTCACGGATCAGGTCCGACTTCGTACGTCCCGTGCGTTTCGCAAGTCGGTTCATCAGGCTCAGGGTCTGAGGATCGAGTCTCACGGTCGTCGGCATGACGATCTCCCGACCCGAATTGTACTACACGACAGTATTACACACCTCGGCGGCGGATCGCCTCCATGGCGCGGCGGTGGTCGTCGGAGGCGAGGCAGTGCTTGAACTCGGCTTCCATGGCGCGGCGGAAGGTGTCGAGGTCGAGGTCGAAGGCGCGGGCGGTGAGGCGCTTGCTCGCGCTCACGCTGGTCCGGGGCAGCGCGAGGAAACGCTCGACGACCGCGTCCAGGGCCTTGGGAAACTCTGCCGCCGGGACCACGCGGTTGACGAGGCCGACGCGCTCGGCGTCGCGAGCTGAGATCTGCTCGCCGAGCAGGATCAGCTCGGTGGCCCGCGCGGCGCCGATGAGTCGCGGCAGGCGATAGAGCGACAGCGACGGGATCAGGCACTCCTTCACCGCGGGGAGACCGAGCACGGCGTCGTCACTGGCGAGCCGATAATCGCAGACGAGCGTGAGCTGGAGCCCGCCGCCCAGGCAGTAGCCGTGGATGCCCGCGACGAAGAGCTTGTCCATGCGCTCGATGGCGACCATCGCGTCTTCCCACGCCACGAAATCGTCGAGCCCGAAGCTCCCGCCGGCCAGCGCGTTGAGGTCCACGCCCGTGCAGAACGCGCGCCCGGCGCCGGTCAGCACGACCACGCGGACGTCGGGCGAGTCGGCGAGGCGGGCGACGATGGAGTTCAGGTCGCGTACCCACGCGGCGTCGCCCGCGTTGAGCACCTCGGGCCGATCGAGCGTGACGCGCGCGAGTGGCCCGTCGATCGAGAGGCGCACGGAGGTCACGACGCGATCAGAACCGATGGAGACCGCGGTCGCCGGCCTGGACCCAGTCGAACGCGAAGACGCTCACCCGGTGGTTCGGCGTGGCGTGAGCGACGGGAACCTCGAACGGCGCGGTGGTGCCCGGCGTGAGCGTGAAACCGAGCCAGCCCACTTTCTGATCGACGATCTGACCGTTGGCATCCAGCTCGTCGACCAGGAGGCGCATGTTGGCGGCGGCGAATCCCCAGTTGTTGTAGATCTTCCCGATCACGACAGGCTTGCCTTTGCGCTCCTCGACCGTCCACGAGAGCGTGAAGTATCGCTCCCAGCCGACCATGAGCGTGGTGAGTGGACGATCGGCCGCCGGTACCGACGTGCTCGGCGCCAGCGACACCGCCAGCAGGATTGCGACCAGAAGGACGCGCGTCCGGCCCATGGCCTCCAGTGTAAACGGCAATGCTCAGCTCCGCACGCTCGCCAGCACCCGCTCGACGAAGCCCGCCATGTGCGGCTTGTCGATCCAGCGGATCACGGTCACGAGGTCGTGCTCGGGGTCGATCCAGATGACGTTGCTGCCCGCGCCGCGCGCGGCGTAACTGGACTCCGGCGCGGTGGGCAGCTGGCGGCGGCCGGTGTTGAGCCACCACAGGAGCCCGTACTCCGGGTTGATCGCGCACGGCTTCCGCATCTCCTCGATCCACGCGCGAGGAACCAGCTCGCGATCGCCCCACCGCCCGCCGCGATGGATCAGGAGCCCGAAGCGCGCATGGTCGCGCGTCGACATCCAGAGCCCGCCGCCCCAGTGCGAGCCGCCCGGCACCGACGGCATCCGCGCACCGTCGATGTCCGTCCACGAATTGCGATAGGGCTGCCACTCCCAGGTCGTCGAGGCGCCGATGGGTACCATGACGTCGGCGCGCAGCACGTCGGGCAGCGGCCGCCGAAAGACCTGGAGCAGCGAGAGGCTCAACCGGTTCACGCGCACGTCGTTGTACTCCCAGAGCGTTCCCGGCTGCCGCAGCGGACGCAGCGTGCCCTTGTCGGCCGCGCCAAGCTCGCTCTTGCCGACGTCGCGATTGTGATCGATGGTGTCGGGCTTGTTCCACATCGTGCCCTGCCACTCGCTGGTCTGCTGGAGCAGATGGCGCCAGGTGATGTCTCGGTTCTGCGCTGACGCGAAGCCGTCGTCGAGGGCGTACTCGCGCACGGGATCGTCGATGCTCCGGATCAGCCCGCGCGCCACGGCCACTCCCGCCAGCAGGGCGAGATAGCTCTTGGCGACGCTGAACGTCATGTCGGCGCGGCTCGTGTCGCCCCACTCGGCGACGAGGTATCCGCCGCGCAGGATCACGCCGTTGGGACCGCCGCGATGGCGCACGGGGCCGAGCACGTCGTCGGGCATCGGCGGCTCGTCGGCGACGCCGATGTAGCGGCCGCTACGGGTGAGGAAGTCCGGCGGCCAGCGCGACTCGTGAGCGCGATGGTGCTGGATGGCCTCGGCCAGGCCGTCGGCGTCCATCCCCAGCTCGTCGGGCTTGCGCGCCTGCCAGTCGTCGGTCGTGGGCTCGTAGTGTGAGCCGCAGGACGTCGCGGGGCTGGGGTCCCGCCGTCCGAGGCGAACATCTGAATGGTCCATGGCGTAACCTTAACGCGAAAGCTGGACGCCGCGCAGGTTCTCGGCGATCCTCGCCGCTTGTGACGATCACTCCGCTCCTCGCTCTCGCCGCCTCCGTCCTCTTCGGCGTCGGCAGCGTGCTGTCGCGGCGCGGACTGCAGCACGCGAACCCGCTCGCCGCGGCCGTCGTGTCGATCACGGTCACGACCGTGTTCGTCTGGTGCCTCACGCTGTTCTCGGGATCGGCGAGTCGGCTGTTCACGTGGAAGATCTGGCCGTTTCTGGTGGCCGGGCTCGTGGCCCCGGGCCTGGCGCGGCTCATGGCCTTCGTGGGGATCGACCGCATCGGCGTGGCGCGCGCGACCTCGCTGATGGCGGCGGCGCCGCTGTTCGCCGTCGTGATCGCGATGGCCTGCCTCGGTGAGCGGCCCACGCCGCTGCTGCTCTTCGGGGCGGCGGCCATCGTCGGCGGCAGCATCCTGCTCGCCCAGCGCTCGCGACACGAGACGCACTGGCGCCGGCGGGACATGATCTTCCCGGCGCTGGGCGCGCTCGGCTTCGCGGTGCGCGACAACCTGAGCCGCTGGGGGCTGCGCGACTTCGGCGACGCGCTGGCCGCGGCGGCCGCGGCGACGGTGACGTCGCTGCTGGTCATGTGGATCTGCGCCGCCGTCTGGCGCGCACGGCTCAGCGTGCCGGCGACGAGCCTGGGGTTCTTCGCGCTCTCCGGCGTGTGCGAGGGCTCGGCCTACCTGCTGATGTGGCGGGCGCTCTCGATCGGCAGCGTCTCGGTGGTCTCGCCGCTGGTGAACTCGTACTCGATCGTGGCCATCGCGCTGGCCGCGATCTTCCTCCGCGACCTCGAGCGCGTCACCTGGCGGATCACGCTCGCCGCCGCCCTGATCGTCGCCGGCGTCGCCCTCGTGGTGCGCGGGGGCGCCTGATCAGCGGACCGCGGACTCGAGCCCGGTCGGACAGCTCACGCCGGTGCCGCCGAGGCCGCAATAGCCGGCGGGATTCTTGGCCAGGTACTGCTGATGATAGTGCTCGGCGTAGTAGAACTCGGGGGCGTCGAGGATCTCGGTGGTGATGGGGCCGTAGCCGGCCTTGGTGAGCCCGCGCTGGTACACCTCGCGCGAGGCCTCGGCGAGCCGGCGCTGCTCCGGGCTGTACACGTAGATCCCGGAACGATACTGGGTGCCCACGTCGTTGCCCTGGCGCATGCCCTGCGTGGGATCGTGGCTCTCCCAGAAGACGCGGAGCATCGCTTCGTAGCTGGTGGCCTTGGGGTCGAAGACGACCAGCACGACCTCGTTGTGACCGGTGAGGCCCGAGCAGACTTCTTCGTACGTCGGATTCGGCGTCGGCCCGGCGGCGTAACCGACCGCGGTCGTGAACACGCCCGGCGCCATCCAGAACTTGCGCTCGGCGCCCCAGAAGCAGCCCATGCCGAAGGTCGCGTGCTCGTGGCCGGCGGGGAACGGCGGACGAAGCGGCGCCGTCAACACGTGGTGTCGCGGCGGAACGGGCATCTGTTGTTCGCGTCCGGGCAACGCCTGCTCCCGGCTGGGCATCATGAGCTTGGTCTTCGAGCCCCACATGATCGTCTTCTCCTCGCCGTGTAAATCGGATCGATCGGACGAATTGTAGCGTGACCCCGCCTTCGACGCACATTCGCCAGGCCTCGTGATACATTGGCCGCACGATGAGTCAGCCACGCACGGTCGGAGAGCTTCGGGCGAGCGGTTGGACGCGGAAGTCGGTCAAGCAGGAGCTGCGCGACAACTTGATCGCGGGGCTCCGGAAGGACGAGCGGTTCCTGCCCGGGATCGTCGGCTACGACGAGACCGTCGTCCCCCAGATCGAGAACGCGATCCTCAGCGGCCAGGACGTGATCTTCCTCGGCGAGCGCGGCCAGGCCAAGACGCGGATCGCGCGGCTGCTGATCGGCTTGCTCGACGCGGAAATACCCGCGCTCGCGGGATGCGAGATCAGCGACGATCCGCTGGCGCCCATCTGCCAGGCCTGCCGCATCCGCATCGCCGAGCAGGGGGACAAGGCCGAGATCGCGTGGATTCCGCGCGACCGTCGCTACGGCGAGAAGCTGGCCACGCCGGACATCACGATCGCCGATCTGATCGGGGAAGTGGATCCGATCAAGGTCGCCGAGGGCCGCTATCTCTCCGACGAGCTGACGATTCACTACGGGCTCCTGCCGCGCACCCATCGGGGCATCTTCGCGATCAACGAGCTGCCCGATCTGGCCGAGCGGATTCAAGTCGGCCTGCTCAACATCATGGAAGAGCGCGACGTCCAGATCCGCGGTTACAAGGTGCGGCTGCCCCTCGACCTCTACGTGGTGGCCAGCGCCAACCCCGAGGACTACACCAACCGCGGCCGGATCATCACCCCGCTCAAGGACCGCTTCGGCTCGCAGATCCGCACGCACTATCCCAAGACGCTCGAGCACGAGATCGCGATCATGGAGGCCGAGCGCACGGAGTTCCCCGTCGACGGGATCCGCACGCTGAGCCCGGACCACATGAAGCAGATCGTGGCCGAGCTGACGCATCTGGCCCGCAAGGCCAGCGAGATCAGCCAGCGCTCGGGCGTGTCGGTGCGCGTGAGCATCTGCAACTACGAAAACCTCCTGTCGAACGCGCTGAAGCGGGCGGTGCGGCTCAACGAGCGTGAGGCGGCGCCGCGGGTGAGCGACCTCGGGGCGATCGTCGCGTCGACCAGCGGCAAGATCGAGCTGGAGACCGTCGGCGACGCCAGCGAGGACAAGATCCTCGGCCGGCTCCTGCAGAAGGCCATCCTCAACGTGTTCAACCGCAACTTCGCGGGGCCCGAGCTGGAGAGCGTGGTGAAGGTCTTCGAGGGCACGCTGGCCATTCAGGTCGCCGACGACATGCCGGCGGCCGAGTACGTGCGCCAGGTCGGAGAGCTGCCGCCGCTGCGGACGCTGGCCCAGAAGCTCGGCGCCACCGACCCGGCCACGCTGGCCTCGGCCGTCGAGTTCGTGCTGGAAGGCCTGCATCTCTCGAAGAAGCTCAACAAGGACACGAAGGCGGGCGCGTCCCGCTACCGGCGCTGAGCGTGCGCTTCAACTACTCGCGCTGGGACGGCTCGCAGAACCTCCCGGACTTCGACGCCGACGACCTGCTCGATCAGATGTCCGACGACGTGCTGATGGACGGCGATCCGCGCCGCGCCCTGCAGCGCATGATGCGCGACGGTCTGCGCATGCCCCAGGGCCAGCGCCAGCCCGGACTGAAAGATCTGCTGGAGCGGTTGCGCCAGCGCCGGCAACAGCAGCTCAATCGCTACGACCTCGGCTCGAGCCTCGACGACATCAGGAAGAAGCTCGACGAGATCTTGAAGACCGAGCGCCAGGGGATCGACCGGCGACTCGACGAAGCCCGCGAGGGCGCGCAGAAGGGCCAGGTCCCCAAGCCCACGCTCGACAAGTTCGAGAAGATGGCCGAGCGAAACAAGGGCGAGCTCGACCGGATGCCGCCCGATCCCGGCGGCCGCATCCGCGAACTGCAGGAGTACGATTTCATCGACCCCGAGGCCAAGAAGCAGTTCGAAGAGCTGCTGGCCTCGCTGCGCGACCAGGCCATGAAGCCGTTCATGCAGGGCATGCAGCAGGCCATGGGCAACATGAGTCCCGAAGACCTCAAGCGCATGCGGGAGATGATCAACGACCTCAACCGCATGCTGCGCGAGAAGGCCGAGGGCGGCGAGCCCGACTTCGACAAGTTCAAGCAGAAGTGGGGGCAGAACTTCCCGGGCGTCGAGACCCTCGATCAACTGATCGAGCAGATCGGCCGCCAGATGGCGCAGATGCAGTCGCTCATGCAGAGCCTCACGCCCGGGCAGCGCCAGCAGCTCGAGGACATGATGCGCTCGCTGTTCGCCCAGGACGAGCGGCTCGAAGCCGCGATGGCGCAGCTGGGTATGCATCTCAGCGAGCTGCTGCCCATGGACGAGATGGCCGAGCGCTATCCGTTCCAGGGCGACGAGGAAGTCACGCTCGCCGAGGCCATGCGGCTGATGGACGAGCTCAAGCAGATGGAGGAGCTGGAGCAGCAGATCCGGGGCGTCCGCGACCTCAAGGACCTCGAGAAACTGAGCCCCGAGCAGATGGAGCAGCTGGCCGGCGAGCAGGCGCGGCGCGACCTCGAGCAGCTTCAAGAACTGTCGAAGAAGCTGGAAGAGGCCGGCTATCTCGAGCGCCACGGCGACGAGATGCGGCTGACCGCGCGGGCGATCCGGAAGATCGCGGACAAGGCGCTGACCGACATCTTCGCCCGGCTCAAGCGCGACCGGTTCGGCGGCCACCAGATCTCGCGACGGGGCGCCGGCGGCGACCAGACCGACGAGAGCAAGCTCTACGAGTTCGGCGATCCGTTCCTGCTCGACATGAAGGAGACGCTGCTCAACGCCGTCGAGCGCAACGGGGCGGGCACGCCGCTCCGGCTGGCCCCGAACGACTTCGAGGTCTTCCGCACCGAGCTGCGCACGCAGGCGGCCACCGTCGTGATGCTCGACATGAGCCGCTCGATGATCAACAACGGCTACTTCCTGCCCGCCAAGAAGGTGACGCTGGCCCTGTCCGCGCTCATCCGCGGCCAGTACCCGCGCGATGCGCTCTACATCGTCGGCTTCTCGCTGATGGCGCGCGAGTTCAAGGTGGCCGAGCTGCCGACGCTGTCGTGGGCCGAGTACAACATCGGGACCAACATGCACGCGGCCTTCATGCTGGCCCGCCGCCTGCTGGCCCGTCACACCGGCGGCAACAAGCAGATCCTCATGGTCACCGACGGCGAGCCGACCGCCCACATGGAGGACGGCATCCCGGAGTTCTCGTATCCGCCCACGCACCGGACCATCGAGGAGACGCTCAAGGAAGTGCAGCGCTGCACCCGCGAGAACATCACGATCAACACGTTCATGCTCGAGCAGAGCCCGTGGCTCACGCGCTTCGTCGAGGAGATGGCGCGCATCAACCACGGCCGCGCGTTCTTCACCGCGCCCCACAAGCTCGGCGAGTACGTGGTCGCCGACTTCGTCACGTCTCGCCGCCGCGCGATCGCTTGATCGGCCGCGAACTCGATTGCGTGTGTCGGCGGGTCCTGTCACCGGGGTGGCCCGGCCGGCCAGGCTCCGTCACCCACGCCCCTGAATCGCAGTGCTTCGCACTGCGCACAGGAGACGGGGGTCCCACTACGCCTGGCCGGCCGGGCCACCCCGGTGCCACCCGCCGGGAGTGCGTACGACGTTCGTGCGTATGACGACGATTCGCCCGGAGATCAGGACGATCGCGTCGGGGTTGAGGTTTCCCGAGGGGCCGATCGCGATGCCTGACGGCTCCGTCGTTCTGGTCGAGATCGAGCGGCGGACGCTGTCGCGGGTGACGGCGGATGGGCAGGTGGAGGTTCTTGCCGAGCTGGGCGGGGGGCCGAACGGGGCGGCGGTGGGGCCGGGCGGAAAGATCTACGTGACCAACAACGGCGGGCTCGAGTTCATCGACCGTCCCGGAAAGCTGTTTCCGATCGGGCAGGCCGACGACTACGTCAGGGGATCGATCCAGGTCGTCGATCCGGCGACTGGGAAGTTCGAGACGCTCTACGACTCCTGTGACGGACGGCGGCTGTGCGGGCCCAACGATCTGGTTTTCGATCGGGACGGCGGGTTCTGGTTCACCGATCACGGCAAGACCCGCGAGCGCGACGGGGATCGCGGGGCCGTCTACTACGCGAGGGCCGACGGCTCGATGATCCGGGAGGCGGTCTTCCCGCTGTATGCGCCCAACGGCATCGGGCTCTCGCCGGACGAGCGGACCCTCTACGTGGTCGAGACGCCGACCGCGCGCTGCTGGGCGTTTCGCCTCTCCGGGCCCGGCCAGATCGAGGGAGCGAGAGGGGTATACCGCGGCGATAAGGCCACCCTCGTCGCCGGGCTCGGCGGCTATCAGATGTTCGACTCGCTGGCCGTGGACGCGGAGGGCCACGTCTGCGTGGCCACGCCCATCACGGGCGCGATCACCGACATCTGGCCCGACGGCAGCCGCGTCGACCAGTACGTGCTGCCGGACAGCCTGGTTACCAACGTCTGCTTCGGCGGCCCTGGCCTGCGCACCGCGTTCGCCACCCTCTCGATGGGTGGCACGCTCGTCTCGTTCGAGTGGCCCCGCCCAGGCCTGCCGCTCCATCATCTCGGCCGATAGCCGTAACGCGGGCCGGCATGCTACCTTTCTAAAACCAACGATTTCCCGCGGAGGGCTGAGCGCATGGCGAAAGAGCTGCGGATCTGGATGAACGGCAAGATGGTGTCGCAGGCGGAGGCGGTGTTGCCCGTCAACAGCGCGGCCGTGTTCTACGCCACCAACGTGTTCGAGGGGCTCCGCGCGTACTGGAACGCCGGGGACGAGGAGCTGTACGCGTTCCGGCTCCACGAGCACTTCGCGCGCCTGCGCGAGTCGGCCAAGATGATGCGCTTCGAGGTGCCCTACAGCGACGTCGACCTCTACGAGGCCGTCCGCGAGGTGCTCGCCGGCAACGAGATCCGCGGCGAGGACATCCACATGCACATGGTCACCTACGTGCTCGGCGCCGGACTCGAGACGACGGGGCCGACCGGGCTGTACATCAATCCGCGCCGGCGGCCGCGCGTGCCCGAGAACAACGGGCTGCGCTGCTGCATCACCTCGTGGGACCGGACGTCCGACAACGCGATCCCCATCCGTCTGAAGTGCGGGGCGAACTACCAGAACGGTCGGCTGGCCACGCTCCAGGCCAAGGCCGACGGGTACGACTCGCCGATCTTCCTGAACCGCCACGGCAC
>DATHGT010000241.1:0-2764 GCA_035317605.1 Candidatus Acidiferrum sp.
CGACAGCGACCTGCGCAGCATCGCGCACATCGGCACGATCGTCTCGACCACGGCGATCGCGCTGGCGGAGCGCACCGGCGCCGGCGGCCGCGACGTGCTCGCGGCGATGGTGCTCGGCTACGAGATCGCGGGGCGCGTCGACGAGGCGCTCACCCCGGGGCGCGGCGAGCGCGGCTTCCACGGCTCGATCTCCACGATCTTCGGCGGCGCGGTTGCGGCCGGTACGCTCCTCGGGCTGACGCAGGAGCAGATGACGCAGGCGATCGCGCTGGCGGCGACCTCGATCGGCGGGCTGATGGTCGCGGCCAATACCAGCGTGGCGCGCGAGTATCACGCGGGGCTCTCGGCGATGCTCGGGATCCATGCGGCACTCGCTGCGCGCAAGGGGTTCGTGGCCGAGGAGAACGTGCTCGAGATGTCGCGCGGCTTTTTCTCCGCGTACGGCGGAGATCATCTGGAGGACGTGACGAAGGATCTCGGCAAGGCGTGGGACATCACCACGAACATGGCGGTCAAGCTGGTGCCCGGCGGCCATCCGCACCACGCCGCGGCGGAGGCGGCGGCCAATGCCGCGATCGCCGGTGACGTCGACCCGGCCGAGGTCGCGAGCATCGTGCTCTCGTCGGCGAAGTACCGGACGCTGCCCGGGCCCAAGCACCCAACCGATCTCATCGGCGTCGCGCACAGCCCCGCCTACTTCATCGCGGCGGCGGTGGCGGACCGGGGCTTCGGCTGGATCCACGCCTCACCCGAGAAGGTCGCCGACCCGGTGATCGCCGGGCTCATCGACAAGGTCACCGTGGACCCGAACCCGCAACCGTACCCGGATCGCTTCCCGCACCACCACGGCGCGACGGTCACGATCACGCTGAAGGACGGCCGGCAGTTCTCGAATCACGTGGACTTTCCGCGCGGGTCCGCCCCGCGTGGAATCGAATGGACCGACGTGGACGCGAAGTACCGGAGGCTCGTTCCGCTGTCCGGGCTGGCGCCGGAGAAGGTCGAGGCCAGCCTCAGGGTGGTGCACGCGTTCGAGACGGTCAAGGCCGTGTCGGAGCTCACGCGCCTCCTGAGCTGAGAAACCTGCTCAGCCCAGACTCATGTCACGGTGCGGATTGGGGCAACGGCAAATCATTTGTCATCCCGAACGTAGTCGTTTGTATCTGCCCAGTACTTGACTGGAGTACGAGCCACTCCGCCGTCGCGCCGCGCCGCACCGCGATGTCGGCCTTTCCGTCGCCGTCGAAGTCTCCCGGTACCGGGATGTCACCCAGGCCGCTCGCGGCGGGGGCGCCGAAGAGGCGGGTCTGAAACCCGGAGGCGCTGCCGAAGATGAGCCATTCCCCGGTGGCCTTGCGGTAGATGGCCAGGTCCGCTTTGCCGTCGCCGTCGTAGTCGGCGGGCATCGGTGTGTCACCCAGGCCGCTCGCGGCGGGCGCGCCGAAAAGGCGGGTCTGAAAGCCGGAGGCGCTGCCGAAGATGAACCATTCCCCGGTGGCCTTGCGGTAGATGGCGAGGTCCGCTTTGCCGTCGCCGTCGTAGTCGGCGGGCACCGGCGTGTCACCGGCGCCGCTCGCGGCGGGGGCGCCGAAGAGGCGGGTCTGAAACCCGGAGGCGCTGCCGAAGACGAGCCATTCCCCGGTGGCTTGCCTGAAGATGGCGAGATCAGTCTTGCCGTCGCCGTCAAAATCGCCGAGCAGCGGCATGTCGCCGAGGCCGCTCGCGGCGGGGGCGCCGAAGAGGCGGGTCTGAAACCCGGAGGCGCTGCCGAAGATGAACCATTCCCCGGTGGTCGGTCGATAGACGACCAGGTCCCTCTTACCATCACCGTCGATGTCTCCCCAAGGGGCATGAGTCTTGGGCGGCGGTGGGGTGATGCCAGACCTCACTTGGCCGGAGTTTGCACCGACCATCAGCGCTGAGACGTCCACCGCTTCAAAGTCGCTGCCCTTCACGAGACGGAGCTGGCCCACGAGTTCGTCGTCGTTCCAGTGCGGGTCCGGCACGCCGCTGAGGTACCAGCTGCTGCCGTTGTCAGCGAGCATCATCCCGTAGCGCTGGAGAGCGCGCAGGACGACCTGCACCGTGGGCGTGAAGGGCGAGACGTCGAAGGAGGCGCGGAGGCGGAAGCGCTGCCCCATGGGCGGCACGTGCGGGCTCGTGTTCGACGAGGCGTAGTGCCGGGCGGGCCAGACGTAGAGACGCTGCGTCACCGGGGCGGTGAAGCGCAGGGCGTGACGGATCTCGCCGGTGACGACCTCATCGTAGCGAACGAGGCCGGGCAGGATGGGCAACCCGGCGGCGTCGGCGGACGTCCAGCCGGCCGGGCGCAGGGCGTTCGAGGAGAGGTTGAACACCGCACCGGAGCCGGCCGACCAGCTCCCATCCGCTTGAAGGTGCGCGTCGTACACCTCGTAGAGCGTGCAGGTGCCGACGTCGACGACAAGGACGTGGCGGTCGCCGGTGCTGCTCGGGCCACCCTCGATGGGAGCGTTGGCCGGGATTGGATACGGCCCGGGATCACTCTCGTCCGCGTAGTCAAAGCGAATCGGCACGCGCGGCTGCGTGCCGGGCACCGTGGTGAAGGGGATGCCGATCGGGCCGCCGTTCCAGGTGCCGGAGCCGAAGTCGGGATGGACGGTCTTGGTACTTCCGATGGCGGCCACATAGTCGCCGGAGTGCAGGTGGATAGGCAAAGTGTCAACGCGGACGTTCCAGATATTGTCAGCGGGCAGGAGCGGGCATCCGGCGATCGTCGGCCCGC
>DATHGT010000242.1:0-4457 GCA_035317605.1 Candidatus Acidiferrum sp.
CACGTAGCGGCGGGCACAGGTCGTCGCGTAACCGAGTCCGCCGGCGGCGGCCGCGCGATCGTGCCAGACGACCAGGAATTCGCGGCTGGGAAAGATCGCCCACCGGAGCCCTCGCAGACGCGGCCGCCACCCGTGCAGGCGGGCGAACGCCGCGCCGAGTCGCCAGACGAACGGCCCTTCCGCCGTCAAATCGGCCGTGCCCAAACCCGCCACGTGTTCGGCGAGACGTCGAGACTCCCACCGCTCGACTGATCTCATCGGGCCGTGGCGTGTCCGATTCAGCCGGCGTTCGAGCTCGGCGACGGGGACGGGCGCGTCGATCCACCGCGCGGCCGCTTCCAGCGCCGCCCGAACCGGTCCCGCCACCCTCAGGCGCACCGCGCTCGCACAGACGTAGTCCCAGTCGAAATGTGCCGTGTCCCGCGTCACGATGCGCGCGACGTCGTGGAGCCAGATCAGCCGGAAATCGGCGTGCCGCGCCGCCTGGTGCGCCGCGACGTGGAGCAGCAGGTCTTCGGGCGACATGCGCGGCCCGGCCGGCGACGGCCGGGCGCGCGTCCAGATCGCCGCGGCATGCCGTCCGAGCTCGGTGGCGAAGGCGCGGTCCAGATCGGTCAGCTGCCCGACCGCGGGCTCCATCGGCTCGGCTCGGTATTCGACCAGAATGCTCATCCCGTCTCGCGCCATCACCCACTGGTGCTCACGAGACGCGACCTCGAGCCGCCGGTCTTCGACGTACGACGGCGGCCGATCGACTGCGCGGTACCCGAGTGAAGACAGCACGTGACCCATCGCCTGTAGGTCTTCCAGGCGGACGAGCAGGTCGAGGTCGCTCATGGGCCGAAGAGCCGGCACGGGATAGTAATCGACGGCGAGGATCGCGCCCTTGAGCGGCATGAACGTGACGCCCGCGCCCGCGGCGGCGTTCGCGAGCCGCGCCAGCTCCGACAGGAGCGCTCGGTTGCGAAAGTGATTCGCCCAGTACGCGTGGTACAGGCGATCCGCGGACGACTTCGGAGGGGCGAGGTCGGGGTGGCGCCTCAGCCAGTCGTGCAGCAGGGGCGCGACGCCCTGACGGTCGGCTGCCCGCAGCACGTAGTCCCAGTCGAGCGGTCGGGTTGACGCGACCTCGTGGGCCCGAGGGCCGAGCCGACACGCCGCGAAGAGCAGCGCGTTCTCTCGTGGGAAGCGACCGGGACGAGCCGTCACGGCCTAGGCAATCGCTTCGAGCGGCCTCGACCTCCAGCCCGCGCAGAGCAACTCGACCAATGCCGCCGAGGCCTCGGGCGAGCCCAGCTCGAACCGGTGACACGGGGCCTGCGCGATGATGCGCACGGCGACGGCCAGCGCGTGAGCGGGAGCAGCGGCGAGGCTGCCGCTGTGGCGAAGCAGCGAGCTGGCGGCGTCGGCCGGGCCGAGGAGCACGGCTCGCACCTCACGCTCGGCGCCGCGGGACAGGAAGAGGATCAGCTTCACCGGCAGCGGGGCGCGGGCCCAGTGCAGGGGCTGGAAGTACGTGACCGATCCACGCGGACTTTCCGGCGTGTCGCCGCCGGTCTCGCGAAGGTGAAACGCCCGTGGGAAGGGCTGTAGCTCCAGCGAGAGGGGATCGACGAGTGTGACGTCGTCGCTGAACGGCAGGAAGCCGCGATCCATGAGCGCCCGCGCGAGCGTGGTCTTGCCGACGCCCGCCGCGCCCGCCAGCACGACCGCGCCGTCGAGCTGGGGCGGCGCCAGCGCCGCGCCGTGAACGTGGAACAGGTCGGGCCGGTTCTTCAGCGCGTCGCTGACCAGTTGCCACTCCAGGGTGGCGATCGCCGCGCGCTCATCGGCCACGCTGTGAAGTCGCCGGCCGCCCGCCTCGACGTGCCAGCGATCGTCAGCGCGTATCACGGAGTACGACTGGGCTGCCGCCCCGACTCCGGGAGCGTCGATCGCGAAATTCGCGAGCACGGATCGACAGGCGCGGTCGGCGGGGTCGGAGACGGTGACCGCGACCCGGTAACCGAGCAGGTCGTACAGGGTGGTCATGACGCCGGCGCCGCGTCGGCGATGAGGCCCGCTTCGCACAGCGTGGCGAGTACCGATCGCGTGTCGCGTTCGGTATCCGCGGCCGTGGGAAAGAGATCGATCAGCTGCGCCACGATGGCCCCGACGTCGTGATCGCCGTCGCAGTATTCCCAGATCAGCGCCGCCGTGCGGTTCAGCGTCAGGATGAGCGCCCGCTGACTGTGAAACAGCACCAGCCCACCATCCGGCAGGACTTCGTCGTAGACGTCAGGACTCTTGAGCGGCCGCACGGGCACGCGGTCCTCGCTTCAACCTCCGCGGAGGGGAACGGCTTCGGACTCGAGCATCGATGGACGCCGCCCGGCGACTAGCAGGGCGGGATGTCGTTCCTCACCAGCGTGGTCTGGTAGGCCACGTTGCTCGCGCCGGGGGGATTCCCATCGATGGTGAGCGCCAGCGTCGAGGACGCGCCGATGTTGGACAGGCAGTTCGGTCCGTAACGGGCGAGCGTGGCATTTCCCGCCGCGTCCGTCGTGACGGTACCTTGCAGAGACGCCGCGAACGAGGGCACCGTGATGAAGAGCGTGAAGGTCCGGTTGGGCGTCGCTCCGCTCAGCGTCAATCTCAGCTCGACGAAGCCCGAACCCGGAGTCGGGTTCGTGGTGGTGTTGTGGCACTGGCCGGCGATGACGGTCCCCGATCCGTTTTCGCCCGGTGCCGGCGGCACGTGCGGCGTGAGCGGCGAGCTGACCGGGCTCGGCACGTACAACAGGGTGAGGCTGTCGTCAGGCCCGGGCCCTGGATCGTTGATTTGAAAGTTGACGATCGGACTGGCGCAGCCGGTCGTCTCGTCGACGGTTTGGACGGAAAGGATCCCCGTGTTGCCCCCCTCTCCCTTGACGACGACGGCAAAGGAGAGAATGGTCTTGGGCAACAGCAGGTCGAAGTTGCCCAACGCATCGGCGGTCCGTGTGGTCCCGGGCACAACGACGATCCCTCGGCAACGGCCGAAGAAGTTGCTGGGCTGCCGGAACTGGACGGTGCCATTCGGCGTGTAGCCCGTGCCTTTCCACCGCACGTTGAAGAACTGAAAGGACGAGCTCGCGGGCGGGTCGAGCTGGAGCGTCGCCCGGCAGAGCGGTCCTGACACCTGAGCGCCGACCGGCGCCGGCGCCATTGTGACCACCGCGGGCGCCACGTAAGCGGTGGCCTTCAATCCCTGCTTCATCCACTCACGACGGGTGATCACGGACATTGCGCACCTCGCGCGGGCTCATCGATCGATTGCCCGCGGATAATAGCTCGGGCGCCGAATCGCCGTCAAATATCGACATTCCTTGACAAGTTCCCGCAGGCGGCCTGAAAATCCGATGCTTTCTCGAAATGGGGTCGTCGCTGCCGTTCTCGGCCGGAGGTGAATGATCAGCTCCCCGGAGGGTGCGATGCGAAGGGGCGGGAAGCCGCGGAAGCGGCGATTTTGGATCTGGCTCTTGCTGGCTGGCTTGGTCGTAGGGTTTGGTTCTCAGTCCGTCGAGGCCCAGACCTTCAACCTCACCCAGATCACCAACACCACCGGGGGGGCCAGTCTCAATCTCTTCCCGTCGATCAACGCCGACGGCACCCGGATCGCCTTCCAGTCCAACCGCGACCTGAGGCCGGGGAGCCCCGGCAATGCGGACGGCAACGTCGAGATCTTCCTCTTCGACACCACGACCAGCACCTTCACCCAGATCACCAACACCACCGGATGCGGCAACGGCACGCCCTCGATCAACGCCGCCGGGACCCGAATCGCCTTCGAGTCCGACTGCAACCTGACTCCGGGGAGCCCTGGCAACGCCGACGGCAACACCGAGATCTTCCTCTTCGACACCACCACCGGCACCTTCACCCAGATCACCAACACGCCGTTCACCCGCTTCAACTTCTCTCCGGCTATCAGCGGAGCCGGCACCCGGATCGCGTTCGATTCCAACGCCGACCATACGCCGGGCAGTCCCGGCAACGCCGACGGCAACAGCGAGATCTTCCTCTTCGACACCACCACCGGCACCTTCACCCAGATCACCAACAGCACCGGGTTCGCCTTTACGCTCTTTACCACGATCAACGCCGCTGGCACCCGGATCGCCTTTCTGTCCGACCGCGATCTGAAACCGGGCAGCCCCGGCAACGCCGACGGCAACGCCGAGCTCTTTGTCTTCGACATCGCCACCGGCACCTTCACCCAGATCACCAACACCACCGGTGGCGGCGGCGGCGACAATCCCTCGATCAACGCCGACGGCACGCGGATCGCCTTCGTGCGCACCGTCGCCGGCAGCCGCAATATCCTCCTCTTCGACACCACCACCGGCATCTTCACCCAGGTCACCAACGCCGCCGGGGCCAGCGGCAGCGACGAGCCCTCGATCAACGCCGCCGGGACCCGAATCGCGTTTCAGTCC
>DATHGT010000243.1:0-3800 GCA_035317605.1 Candidatus Acidiferrum sp.
ACCACACGCCTCTGCTTGGGGTTCATTGGCTTTCACGTCTTCGTCGGACTTTCCCGCGGCAATATCCTGTGCGTGGACTGACTCGTGACCAACTGTAGAGGCTGTGCCCCTCATGATATTCGGCCTGCAAAAGGGAGCGTAATCGGTGGAGTAACGCGCCTGCTTCGGATGAGTAGATAACCGCGTTCGATCAACGCACGGCTGAGGGCGACGCGGTCGATGGACGCCCGGAGCCAGTGTGGACGTTGCTGCCATGATGGGATCTCGCGCTCGGCGCATTCGCGTTCTCTGTGGTGATCATACGCCGAGCGGAACAGGTGCGCATCGATTTCGGTGATGGAAGTGCGGCTTTGCCATGCCCGCTCGGGCGTGGGGCCGCCGATTCCCCAAGGGTGCGCCGTGTCGTTTGCCTGCCGGCACGCGGCGGCGACGTCGTCGCAGGTCCATTCGCCGGGACGGTCGTGCCGCGCCGATTCATAGAAGGCGCGCACCTCGAGCGAGCCGATGCCGGCCTCGACACTCCCGTTGTACGCCGGCGTGCCCGGGGGCGAGAACAGGGCGAACACGCCGTGTTCCCGGAGCAACGCCTCGACCTCGGCCGAGATGAAGGCGGGGCCGTTGTCCATCTTGAGCACGAGAGGCGGACCGTAGAGGTGGAACAGGGACCGGAGCGCGGCCACGACGACGGCGGCGCCCTCGCCGGGGCACGGCAGTCCGAGAAGTTGCCGCCCGCTCGCCAGGTCGCGCACTAGGAGCAGCCGCCGGTACTGTCCGTCGATCGGTGCGGGCGGTTCGGTGAAGTCCATGGCCCACACCGTGCCCGGGTGGGTCCAGCGCAGAGTATGGACAAGCCAGCGCTTGCGGCGGCGGTACGCCGACCGGCAGCGCTCGAGGAGATTGTCGAGCGCCCCCCGGGCGACCTGGGGGAACAGGTCCCGCAGGGCCGCCAGGCTGGCGTGCGGTCCCATGACGGAGAAGACGGCCAGGATGTCCGCGCGTGTGTCGCGGTCGAGGTCTTCGACCGGACGGCCACGCGGCCGCAGGCTCATGCGATCCTCCTGCCAGCGACGCATCCAGCGTGAGAGCGCCGAAGGCGACAGCCCCAGGCGGCGGGCCGTGGCCGACCGGGTCAGGCCGCGGCAGTTCATCCAGCGGGCGAAGGCGACGGCGGAGCGGCGCGCGGTGCGCTCCGCCTGACGGGCGCGCCGCTGACGCATCGGGCCGCGCCGCCTGCGATCCTGTCTCGTGTTGCCCTGCTCCCGCACGATGTTCTCCAGTCGTCTCACATGCCGCCTCAGCCGCCGCTGCCAGGCGGTGCGGGTCGTTCGTTCTTCTTCCGGCGCCGGGGCTTTTTTTTACTCCGGAACAGCTCCGGCATCGCCAGCGCCAGCTCGGTGCGCACCAGGGCCGCCTGCAGGTCCACTTCCAGCTCCTCGATGCGACCTTCCAACTCTTTCTCCCGCGCCGTCGTGGTTTGGGCCGTCGCCGGGCGCCCCACCGGCTTCGGCATCAGCGCCCCCAGGGCCCCGACCAGCGCCTCCCGCCTGAGCTCGTGCAGCCGCGACTCGCTCACTCCGAGCTCGTCGCATGCCTGCGCCACGCTCACGCGGCCGGCAAGGGTGTCCAACAGCACCCGCAGGCGTGACTTGAGATCCTCGGGGCCATCCAGGCGATCCACGTGTCCCACGCCTTCGGGCGGCCGGCTCATTGGTTTGCCTCCGGTGCTTTGGCTGTCGGTCCCGCCTCCGGCGCCGGCGTCCGCAACAACGCCATCGCCTTCACCGCTCTCACTTGAGGTCGGCGCCGCCGGCGCTTGTCTCCCTTCCTCTTCTCCCGCGACGGCGCAGGCGGCAACCCCATCGTCCGCTGCGCCGCCCGCACCAAGGCCTGCAGCCGCCCCATCTCGCGCTCCAGCCGCACCTTCTCCCGTCCTGCTTCCTGCAGCGCGTCCTCGGGACGCCGTCTCTTGCCTTTCGGTCTGGGTTGCAGCGCCTGCACCATCCCCTCCAGCGCCCGCCGCTCCAGCACGTAATACCGCATCGCCGTGACCCCCAGCGCCTCCGATGCCTCCGTCGGCGTCCGCAGCCCCGCCAGCACCTCCAGGATCAGAGCCGCGCTCCGCTTCGCCCCCTCGTCTCCCGTCAAGGGCCGCGGTTGTGACCGTGTCGCCTTCGTCGGGTTCATACCTCACCTCCCTCGCCCTCCGTCACCGGTGCTCTCCGACCCGGCGCCGTCAGGTCCACTTCCTGACGGCCACCGTCCGTCGTCTGCACCACCAGCTTCCCGCCCTCGCCGTGCATCGTGATCCCCGCCTCTCCCACCCGCCCCGTCAAGTACACGCTCTGCCGCGGCGTCCCGTGACGCGCCACATCCAACGCGTTCGCCTCGACTCGCTTCTTCAGGGTCTCCAGGACCTGCGGTGCCGCCGAGAAGTACCGGTCCGCCGGCACCAGCCCCTCCAGACCCTGGTGCGTCCGCTGGAAGTTGTAGTAGTCGATGAACAGCCCGATCCGCTTCCGCGCTTCGTCCAGTCCCTGGAACACCGCCCGCTCCACACACTCCCGCCACAGCGTTCCCCAGAACCGCTCGATCTTCCCCAGCGTCTGCGGGTGCCGCGCCCGCGCCACCACCTGCCGGATGCCGCGCCGCGCGCACAGCCGCGCGAACTCGCTCGTCCCACGCCACGTGTGGTACTGCGGCCCCTGATCCGTCAACACCTCCTCCGGCGCCCCGTAGTTCGCGATCGCCGCCTCGAACACCTCCCGCACCAATCCCCCCGACGACGACGCGTACAGTCCGAACCCCACGATGTACCGGCTGTGATCGTCCATGAACCCCACCAGGTACAGCCGCCGTCCCTCACGCTTCAACAGGAACGTGAACAGGTCCGACTGCCACAGCTGGTTCGGCCGCGCACGCTCGAACTCCCGCGGCTTGTCCGGGTGCCGCTCCGTCGGTCGCGCCTCGACCTCGTACCCCGCCTCCCGCAGCACCCGCAAAACCGCTCCCGCGCTCGCCGCGAACCCGTCCGAGCGCATCAGCATGTCGTGGATCCGATCGCACCCCCACTCCTCATGCTGCCGCTTCATCATCAGGATCGCACGCTTCGTCGCCTCCGGCACCCGGCTCCCCACAGGCGACCCCCGCCGCTTCTCGTCCAGCCCCGCAGGCCCCAGCTCCTCGAACCGCCTCCTCCACGCGTACAGCGTGTGCGCCGAGACTCCCGCGATCTTTCCGAACGCACCCGCCGTCAACTCCGACCGCGCCCACGCATCCAGGATCAGCAGCCGCTGCTCGCCGCTCAGTGCCACCCCTTCTACACCCGGCTGCGGCTCCGCTTTCACGACGCGCCGCGCCGACCCACCCTTCCTCCTCCCCGTCAGCACCGGCGGCGACGGCTCGCCTTCCTCCTCCGGCTCCGTCCCGATCCCCTCGTCCTCGCTCTCGCCGATCGCCGGGATCACTACCTCTCGCGTCGTGATCCCAGTGCCCAACTCGGAGAATAGCCGCGGCTCTTTGCGAGGCTCGTCGCCCCCAGGCTCGGATGGCTTCTCCTCCGGACGCACCTCGACGTCTTCGGACTCTCGTTCGTCCTGGTCCCACATCCTGCCCTCCCAACTGCGGCACTCGGCCGCTTCGGGAAGCAGGCTTTACTCCACCGATTTATCTATTATTTGAAGGACGAATTTCGGGAGGGTGGACACCTCGTCCTGCCGGTTCTCTTGGCTCCGTTGTCGCCCCGGGCGCTGACCGGCCCCCTTGCTGACCACTCTCATCTCTTGACCGCCCTCGAGGCCGTC
>DATHGT010000244.1:0-21432 GCA_035317605.1 Candidatus Acidiferrum sp.
GGCCGTGCCCGGACTCAAGCTCTTCCTGAAAGAGACGGGCGGCATCCTGGAGCCGTCGACCTACAACATGGCGTTCACCATGCACGCCACCATCATGATCTTCTTCGTGATCATGCCGATCCTGGCCGGCGCCTTCGGCAATTTCACGATCCCGCTCATGATCGGCGCCCGCGACATGGCCTTCCCCCTGCTCAACATGCTCTCGTTCTGGGTGACGGCCACGGCCGGCGTGATCATGCTGTCAGGCTTCTTCGTGGAGGGCGGCCACGCCGCCGCCGGCTGGACCTCCTACGCCCCGCTCTCGGCGGTGCCGCAGTACACCGGCGTCAACTGGGGCCAGAACCTCTGGTGCATCGCGCTGTTCGTCATGGGTATCGGCTCCATGATGGGCTCGATCAACTACATCACCACCATCATCAACATGCGGGCGCCGGGCATGCGCCTGTTCCGGATGCCGCTGGTGATCTGGTCGCTGTTCATCACGGCGATCCTGCTGCTGCTGGCCCTGCCCGTGCTCACCTCGGGCGTGGCCATGCTGCTCTTCGACCGCACGCTGGGTACGAGCTGGTTCCGGCCCTCGGGCGGCGGCGAGCCGCTGCTCTGGCAGCACCTGTTCTGGTACTTCGGGCACCCGGAGGTCTACATCCTGATCCTGCCCGCCATGGGCATCGCCTCCGAGATCCTGCCCGTCTTCTGCCGCAAGCCGATCTTCGGCTATCACGCCATGGCCTTCTCGATGATCGCCATCGCGTTCCTGTCGTGGGTCGTGTACGGCCACCACATGTTCGTGAGCGGCATGAACCCCGCCCTCGGCATGGCCTTCACGGTGACCACGATGATCATCGCGGTGCCCTCGGCCATCAAGACGTTCAACTGGCTGGGGACGCTGTGGGGCGGGCGCATCCAGTACCAGGTGCCCATGCTCAACGCCCTGGCCTTCGTGGGGATGTTCGTGATCGGCGGGCTCAGCGGCATCTTCATGGCCTCCACGCCGGTCGACATCTACATCCAGGACACGTACTTCATCGTCGCCCACATCCACTACGTGGTGTTCGGCGGCTCGATCTTCGGCGCCTTCGCCGGCATCTACTTCTGGTTCCCGAAGATGTTCGGTCGCATGATGAACCCCGCCCTCGGGCATCTGCACTTCTGGGGGACCTTCATCTTTTTCAACCTGACCTTCTTCCCCATGCACATCATCGGGGTCGGCGGCCAGATGCGCCGGATCTACAACCCCATGCAGTACGAGTTCCTCCAGCACCAGCAGCACTGGAACGTGTTCATGACGTACGCGGCGATCTGCCTCGGCATCTCGCAGATCTTCTTCGTGATCAACTTCTTCTGGAGCCTGTTCGGCGGCCGGAAGGCCCCGATGAACCCGTGGAACTCCAACACGCTCGAGTGGACGGCACCCTCGCCGCCGCCGCACCTGAACTGGGGCGCCACCCTGCCCACCGTGTACCGCGGCCCCTACGAGTACAGCTCGCCGGAATCGAAGGAGGACTTCCTTCCGCAGACGGCGCCCCCCGGACGGGTGCCGGCGGCGGCCCGGCACTGAGGGAGGCGCGGGGCAGGATGGCGGAAGTGACGTCGCCGTGATGAGGAAGCTCGCGCACGGTCTGGCCCTCGTCACCGCGGCGGTCACGTTCGTGCTGATCCTGTTCGGCGGGCTCGTCACGAACACGGGCGCGGCCCTGGCCGTGCCCGACTGGCCGACGACCTTCGGTCACAACATGTTCCTCTACCCGTGGGCCGAGATGGTCGGCGGCATCTTCTACGAGCACAGTCACCGACTGATCGGCGCCGTGGTGGGTCTGCTGACCCTCGCCCTCGGCGCCGCGCTCTGGCCGAGCCGACTCCGGTGGCTCGGCGTGGCCGCGATCGTGGCCGTCATCGCCCAGGGCGTGCTCGGCGGACTGAGAGTGGTGCTGCTCCAGGGCACGCTGGCCATCCTGCACGGCTGTCTCGCCCAGGCCTTCTTCGCTCTGCTCGTGGCGATCGCCCTGCTGTCGGCGCGGACGCCGTCGCCCTCGCTGCGCGGGCTGCCGCCCTCGACGCGCGCGCTCACCCTCGCGACCGCGATCCTCGTCTACGTTCAGATCGTCTTCGGCGCGCTCCTGACCCACACGGGCCGGATCGATCTGCACCTGGCCGGCGCGCTCGGCGTGTTCGCGCTGGCCCCCCTCGTCACCGCACGCTTGCGCCGCACCCGCGACGCGGTGGCGGCGCCGGCCGCGCTCGCGCTGCTGATCCTGCTCGGCCTGCAGCTCCTGCTCGGCGTCGGGGCCTACGTCGGCCGCTTCACCGCGCTGACTATTCCGGGCGGCGCCGTCACCGGCCTCGCGATGCCCGTCGGCCATCGCCTGGTCGGGAGCCTGATCCTGGCTGCGGCGGTGGTTCTGGCGCTCCGCGTGAGCTCCGTGGGCGCGACCGCGCACGCGCGGATCGGAAGGCCCGGCCTCATGGTCGTCTCGCGAGGGACGCGGTGATGGTGCGTCCAATGGCGATCGAATCGAGGAGCGCCACGGCGAAGCCGTGGCGAAACGCGTCGGGGGGGTATGGGGGGAGCCGTCAGGGGCCCCCCATCCGGAAACCCCCCATCCGGAAATCCCCCACCCGGAAAAAATCATGACGCTGCCGACCGAAGTGATCGTGGCCGGCATCGCGCGGGACCGGCGGCAGGTCGCCGTCGACCTGGTGGCGCTGACCAAGCCGCGCGTGGTCGTGATGATCCTGGTGACCACGCTGGTCGGCTACTACGTGGGGCTCACCGGCGCGCCCGACTACGTGCGGATGCTGCACCTCATCATCGGTACCGTGCTGGCCGCCGGGGGCACGCTCGCGCTGAATCAGTACTGGGAGCGCGACGTCGACGCCCGGATGGAGCGAACGCGGACGCGACCGCTGCCCGACGGCCGCCTCCAGCCGATCGAGGCCCTGCTGTTCGGCGGGGCCATCACGCTCCTCGGGGTGGTCTACCTGGCGGCCTTCGTGGGCGCGCTCAGCGCCGCGGTCACCGCCGCCACCGCGGTGCTGTATCTCTTCGCGTACACGCCGCTGAAGATGCGCACCGCGCTGTGCACGATCGTGGGGGCGGTGCCCGGCGCCTTGCCCCCGGTGACGGGCTGGGTCGCCGCGCGCGACGACCTCGCGCTGGGGGCGTGGGTGCTCTTCGGCATCCTCTTCCTCTGGCAGCTGCCCCACACGCTGGCCATCGCCCGCCTCTATCGCGACGACTACGCGCGAGCCGGCGTGCGCGTGCTGCCGGTGGTCGACGCAGAGGGCCACACCACCGAGCGCCAGATCGTGACGGCGGGTCTCGCCCTGCTCGCGGTCAGCCTGCTGCCCACGCTGATCGGCCTGGCCGGCGGCGTCTACTTCGCCGGCGCGCTCGCGCTCGGCGTCGCCCAGGCGGTGCTGGGCGGGATGCAGGCGCTGGCCCCGTCGGCCACGTCCGCGCGCCGCGTGCTGTACGCGTCGCTGCTCTATCTCCCGGCGCTGCTCGCGCTGCTGGCCTTCGACAAGGTATGAGCCTCGCCGACGGCCTGGGCCATCGCAATCGCCGCCTCGTGCGCATCCTGCTCACGGTCATGGCCGCGCTGATCGTGGCCTCGCTGCTGGTCGGAGTGCGCTGGTGACCACGCTGCTCGAAGCGCCGCCGCGTCCGCCTCGACCGGCGCGCACGAACGATCGCCTCCCGCCCCCGCTCCCCCCGACGGGCGGGGGCGACGGCGACGAGCGCGATCCCGCGCCGCGGGAGCCGCTGCTCGACAACGCGGTGCTGGCGACCATGTTCGTCATCGCCGGCGAGATCATGCTGTTCGGTGGGCTCGTGTTCTCGTTCCTGATCATCCGGGTGGCGGCGCCGGTGTGGCCGCCGCCGCTGGAGCCGCGCCTGCCCGTCGGCGTGACCGCGGCCAACACGGTCGTGCTGCTGTGGTCGAGCGTGGCCATGATCGCGGCGCTGCGCGCGCGGGCACGCGGCGACCGCCGGCGGTTCGTCGGCGGGTTGTCGCTGGCGGCCGGTCTCGGGTGCCTGTTCCTCGCCATCCAGGGTGTCGAGTGGTACCGGCTGATCAGCTTCGGTCTCACGACCGCCTCGGGGGTCTACGGCGGGACGTTCTACACGCTGATCGGCGCTCACGCCGCCCACGTGATGGCCGCGCTCGCCTGGTTGGCCATCGTCCTCACCCGTGCCGCGCGGGGACGCTTCACGGGGTCACGGGAGGCGGCGGTGACGGCGTGCGCGATGTACTGGCACTTCGTGGTCGCGCTGTGGCCGATCCTGTACGTGGCGGTGTACCTCTCGTGATCGCGCGCCTCGTGTTCGTCGTCCTGCTGCTGGCTCCGCGCGCCGCCTCGGCGTGCGCGTTCTGCGCGGCCTCGGCCTACGGGGACCGGACGTTCAACTGGGCGTTCCTCGGACTCATCCTGATGCCGTTCGTGGTCGGTGTCGGCATCGCCGGCGTCTTCGCCGCTCGCTACTACGCGCCGTCCCCGCGCTGGTCGGCGCGGCTCGCGCGCTTCCCGCGCCGGGCGCGCTCATCCCGCAGCGCCGGCGACGGCGCTGCCCAGGTCGCACCCCACGAGGAGACCTCTCTATGACTGCTGCCACGGTCCACTCGGCGGTCGAACCCGCCGAGGCCCCCCTCACTCCCGAGAGCTGGGGCAAGCTCGGGATGTGGGTGTTCCTGGTCGGAGACGCCGTCGGCTTCGGCGTCCTGCTCGCCGGCTACGGCGCCATGCGCGCCACCAGCGGCGACTGGCCGAACCCCTACGCGGTCCTCGGCATCAACCTCACCGCGCTCATGACGTTCCTGCTCATCTGCTCGAGCGTCACGATGGTAAAGGGACTCGAGTGGCTGGGCAAGGGCGACCGCACGCGCGCCGTGCAGTATCTCTTCTTCACCGCGCTCGGCGGGGCCATCTTCGTGAGCCTGCAGGCCTACGAGTGGTCGCACCTGATCCACCGCGGCCTGCACATCAACCAGAACCCGTGGGGAGCCGCGCTGTTCGGCACCTCGTTCTTCCTGGTCACCGGCTTTCACGGCCTGCACGTGACCGGCGGCGTCATCTACCTCGTGTCGATGATCCGCTACGTGGCCAACCGGCCCGACCCGGCGGCCAGCTACAACGCGGTCGAGATCACCGGCCTCTACTGGCACTTCGTCGATCTCGTGTGGATCATGGTCTTCACCTTCCTGTACCTCTTCTAACGAGGACTTGATCATGGCGGCTTCCGAGCACAAGGGCCCGAGCTACATGGCGATCTTCTGGTATCTGGCCGTCCTCACCATCCTCGAGCTGATCGTGGTCTTCCTGCCCTTCGGCAAGATGACCAACAACGTGCTCCTGGGGGCGCTCGCGGTGACGAAGGCCGTGCTCGTCGCCATGTACTTCATGCATCTCCGCTTCGAGGCGAAGACACTCGGATGGATCGCGGTCACCCCGCTGGCCATCGCCACCCTGCTGGTCTTCGTGCTGCTGCCCGACGGCTTCGCGGTGCTCAAGAAGACCGACACCGCCGCCAAGCCCGCGGTCGCGGCGCCGGCCAAGCACTGATCGCGTGAGATCGCGTGCCCCTCGAGCCCGCCGCCGGTCGGGCCGCCCGAATCGCGCGCCGCGCGCTGGCGCTCCGGTGTCCGCGCTGTGGGGGCACCAAGCTCTTCTCGGGGTGGTTCACGATGCGCGCCTCGTGCGCGCTGTGCGGGCTCTACTTCGAGCGGGCGCAGGGCTACTGGGTGGGCGCGATCTACGTCAACTACGCGGTGACCGTGACCATCGCGATCGCCGGGTACTTCCTCCTGTGGACGCGCGCGGGGCTCTCGACGCCGGCGCAGTTCGCCATCTGGATCCCGTTCCTGCTGCTGTTCCCCCTGTGGTTCTTCCGCTACAGCCGCAGCCTCTGGCTCGCGCTGGAGTTCTATTTCAACCCCGAGCCGTAGCGCGTGGCCTGGCCGCCGCCACCCTGCTCGTCGCGGCGCTGAGCCCGGGCGCGGTGGGGGCGGCGTACGAGGAAGTGGCGGTGGCGGACGGGGGAGTGGTCAGCGGCGTGGTGCGGTTCGTGGGGACGGCGCCGAAGCTGGAGCCGATCGCGGTCAACAAGAACCGGGACGTGTGCGGGGACAAGAAGCCGTCGGAGGCGCTGGTCATCGGGCCCGGCGGCGGCGTGAAGGGCAGCGTGATCCTCATCGAGGGCGTGACGCGGGGCAAGAAGGCCAGGGGCGACGTGGTCATCGACAACCACAACTGCGTGTTCGTGTCCCACGTGTCCGCGGCCATGGCCGGCGACCGGGTGCGCGTGCGCAACTCCGACGCCGTGCTGCACAACACCCATGGGTTCCTCGGGAAGCCCACCGTGTTCAACCTGGCCCTGCCCAACCGGGGCCAGATGATCGACATCACCAAGCGGCTGGCCAAGCCGGGCGCCGTCCACGTGCTGTGCGACGCCCATCCCCACATGTTCGGCTGGTTAGTCGTCCACGACAGTCCGTACGTGGCCGTCACCGACGAGCACGGCGCCTTTCGGATCGACGGCGTGCCGCCGGGCACCTGGAAGGTCACGATGTGGCACGAGGGCTTTCGCGCCAAGGGCGTGGACAAGGACGGCCGCCCGGCCTACGACGAGCCCCGCGCGGTGACGAAAGAGATCACCCTCGCGCCCAAGGGCGCCGCGTCAGTCGAGTTCGAGCTGAAATAACCCGCAAGGAGAATCGGGCATGCTCAAGCACATCTACGTGCCGGTCGACAACTCGGACCACTCCAACCGGGCCATCGACCTCGCCGTCGAGCTGGGGAAGGCGTTCGGGTCGAAGCTCACGGGCTGTCACGTGTACGCGGCGCGCCTGCACGACTACCGGTTCAAGCAGATGGAATACACGCTGCCCGAGGAGTACAAGGACGAGACCGAGCTGGAGCGCCAGCGCAAGATCCACGACTCGCTGATCGCGATGGGCCTGCAGCTGATCTCCGACTCCTACCTCGACGTGATGGACAAGCAGTGCGCGGAGGCCGGGCTGGCCTTCCAGCGCAAGATGATCGACGGCAAGCACTACAAGGTCCTGATCGAGGACACCCAGGCCTCCGACTACGACCTGGTTGTGATGGGCGCGCTCGGGATGGGCGCGGTCAAGGACAGCCAGCTCGGCTCGGTCACCGAGCGCTTCGTGCGCAAGATCGACCGCGACACGCTGATCGTCCGCAACACGGACGCGCTGAAAGACCAGCAGGGCGCGATCGTGGTGTGCCTGGACGGCTCGCCGCAGTCGTTCAACGGACTGAAGCTCGGCATCGCGCTGAGCAAGGCGCTGGGCCGGCCTCTCCAGGCCGTGGCCGTCTACGACCCGTACCTGCACTACGCGATGTTCAACGGCATCGTGGGCGTGCTCAACGAGAAGGCCTCGAAGATCTTCCGGTTCAAGGAGCAAGAGCAGCTTCATGAAGAGATCATCGATACCGGACTCGCCAAGATCTACCAGTCTCACCTCGAGATTGGCCGAAAGTTGGCTGCCGACGACGGTGTCGATCTCTCCATTACCCTCCTCGATGGGAAATGTTTCGAAAAAATTCTCACCTTCGCCCGCAAGGAGCAGCCGTGGCTGCTGATCCTCGGGCGGGTGGGCGTGCACTCCGACGAGCACGAGGTCGACCTCGGCTCCAACACCGAGAACCTCCTGCGGCTGGCCCCGTGCAACGTGCTGCTGACCGGCGGCAAGTTCTATCCGCCCCTCGACGTCAAGGCCGAGGAGATCATCTCGTGGACGGAGGAGGCCGAGGCCCGCATGGAGCGCGTTCCGCTCCAGGTCAAGGGCGTGGCCCGCACCGCGCTGCTCCGCTACGCGATCGAGCAGGGCCACACCGTGATCACCAACAAGGTCATCGACGAGGCCATGGCCATCTTCATGCCCACGCGCATGGCGGAGAAGATGCAAATCATGGCGGAAGACCTCGCGGTCGCCAAGCTGCGCGCCGAGAACCAGGTCGCCACCGCGATCTGTTCGATCTGCGGCTACACGGTGAAAGGTCCCAACCCGGTGGTGACGTGCCCGGTCTGCCGCGCCGGCGCCGATAAGTTCCAGATCATCTCGAAGGACGTGGTCGAGGCCATCGCGATGCAAGAGGGCGGCATCGAGGAGGAAGAATCGATGCCGGGCGTGCAGGTGAAGTGGTCGGCCGACGCCCGCGACGCGCTCCGCGAGGTGACCGACGCCTACCTGCGCCGCCGCGCCAAGGCCCGCATCGAGAAGTACGCGCGCTCGCGCAAGATCCCGGTCATCACCTGCCAGGTCGCGCTCCCGATGATCGAGGAGACGGTCGGCCGCGACAAGCTCGGCGCCGGCTGGGACACCCTCCTCGCCCGCACCAAGTTCGAGCCCGCGCAAGCTCCGGCCGCCGCGACGTCAGGCGATTCACCCTTCACGTGGACGGAAGACGCGACCGCGCGCCTCAACCGCGTCCCCGCCGGCTTCATGCGCGACATGACCCGCGAAGAAGTCGAAAAGGCCGCGGGCGAAAAAGGTGTGACCGTGATCGATCTCGCGGTCTGCGAGGAAGGCATCGGCCACGCCCGCGAGACCATGAACGAAGTCATCGCGGGCTACGTGTCGAACAAGAAACCGAGGTGACTGTCACTCAGAGGTGCCCGAGGAAACGACCGGGGACGAGCCGCTGGTGGCGTGGATCGGCGGCCAGGCCGAACTCCTCGAGCGTCAGAGCACCCAGCAGCGGAAAGCACCCGGGCGGTCCGGCGACGAAGATCGTCGTTCGCTCGCGACGTCCGATCCGTATGCGCACCTCGCCCTGCTTGTAGGCGACCGGTTCTCCGCTCGCGAGGACCCCCTCGAAGTCTTCCTCGGCCTCGAGTCCCAGCCGCTCGACAATTTCTGCGGGGAGCAGCGAATAGAACGCGCCCGTATCGACGAGGAAGTCCGCCGTCACCGAGCGCTCGCGGTGCTCGAGATGGATCAGCGTCGCCTCGACCGTGAACGTGCTCACAGTAAGACCCTCGGGACGGGGACGAGCCGCTGGTGGACGGGATCGGCGGCGAGCGCGAATTCCTCCAGTGTCACGGCGCCGATCAGGCCCTGACAACCTGGCGGGCCGGCCAGGAACACCGTTGACATCTCCTCGCCGTTGAGCCGCATCAGGACCTGTCCCATCGGAAACGTCATGTCTTCGCCGCTGGCCAGCGTCGCTGTGCGCTGCCAAGGCGTGGCCAGCTCGAGGTGCCTGACGATCTCGTCCGGCAGCAGCGTGTACGTGGCCCCGGTGTCGATGACCAATTCGACGCCGAGCCGTCGGTGCGGCCGTGTCGGGTTCGCGACGAAGGCCTGAACGCTGAACGTGCTCATGCCGGCACCGTACCACGCGCCGGAGGAGGCAGGAATGTCCAATGATCGATACACGTCGAAGTTACCGATGCCGACCTGCGCCGCCGCGCCAAGGCGCGCGTCGGGAAGTACGCGCCAAGCGGGGGACCCGGCCTAAAGCGGCGCTGGCGGCGCCGGGATCAGCCGGTGATGGACCGAATCAACCGCGAGCCAGAACAGCTCGAGGCCGAACGCGCCGAAGAGCGCACGACACCCCGCCGGCCCTGCGACGAACGTGGTCGTGTGCTCTTCGCCATCCAGGCGAACCCGAACGTCCCCCAGGCCGTACACTCCGAGCTCGCCGCTGGCCAGCATCATCCGTCGCTCGAGCGGGGTGTCGAGCCCGAGGCGATCGACGATGTCCGGGGGCAGCAGCAGGTACGTCGCGCCCGTGTCGACGAGGAAGTCGACATCCATCGACCGCTCGGGATGCTCCGGATGCATCACCGTCGCCCGCACCGTGAACGTGCCCACGCCCGCAACCTACCACGCGCCAACGGAGGCGGGAATGTCCAATAACCGATACACCTCAACCCCGTTGACATTGAACCGCCGCTGCTATAAGTAGTCGGTCGCCGTCGGTGCTGATCTCCTCCGGGGAGGGCCGGTGACCGTGCTCAAATCCTTCCGTGTGGCCAGATTCGAGCTGGCGCTCCGCGCCCTCGACCCGCTGAAGCTCCCACCCCACGCCGGCTCCACCCTCCGCGGCGGCTTCGGCCGTGCCTTCCGCCGCATCGGCTGCGCCGCCTCTGCCCTCGGCGCGGACCAATGCTCGCTGGGTGATCGCTGCCCGTATCACTACATCTTCGAGACGCCGGTCCCCGCCGGCAGCCCGATCCTCGCGAGGGTCGGCACGGCCCCGCGCCCATTCGTCATCGAACCACCTCTCAACCCCCGCGCCGCGTACGAACCCGGCGATCCCATTGGCGTGGGCCTTGTCCTCATCGGGCGGGCGATCGACTATCTCCCGTACTTCATCTACGCCTTCGAGCAGCTCGGCGCCTCCGGTCTCGGCCCGGGCCGGGGCAAGTTTCGCGTGGGCACCGTGACGTCAGCGCCGCTCGCCGGCCCGGCGACGTCGATCTACGACGGATCGAGGCAGTTGCTGGCCACGCGCGTCGCTTCGTTCGGTCTGGACGGGATGTCACCAGCACCCGACGGCGACGCGACCTCGGTCACACTGCGATTCCTGACCCCCACACGCCTCGTGCACAACGCCCAGGGTGCGACGCCGGCCGAATTCCACGTCCTGTGCCGCAACGTCCTCCGCCGCGTCAACTTTCTAAATCACTTTCACTGTGGTGGTGAGCTCTGTGATGACGCGGGAGAGCTTGTCGTCGAGGCACAGACGGTCCGCACCGTCGACTCGCGCCTGCAATGGCGTGAATGGGAGCGCTACTCCGCCCGCCAAGATCAACGCGTCCCGATGGGCGGCTTCGTTGGCCAGGTCGAGTACGCCGGCCGCCTCGCGCCGTTCTGGCCGTGGCTCCGGTTAGGCGAGTGGGTCCACGTGGGCAAGGGCGCGACGTTCGGACTGGGTCATTATCGATTGACGCCGCAGTTGCCCTCATGACCGAGTGTGAGCTCGCCCTTATTCGTTACGGGATCGGGCTGCTCGCGCAGCAGTTAGGACAGGCTGCGCCCGATGCTGAGCAGTTGGGTGCAATGGGTGCGGCGATCCACCGGGTAGAGACGCCGGGCTACGCGGCCGTGGAGCGCGCGCGAGAGCTGATGGGCGACACGTGGGCGGCGGGCAGTCTCCGGAGTGAATCCGGCGAGAACTTGGTTTCGATTTTCTCACTGGTCGACCGAGGTGGCGGAGCGCCGGTACAATCCACCCCGCTTCGGCCATTTTCATTCGACGGGCCGGGATCAGCGGCTGTCACGACATTCTCACCGACTGATCTGTTCCGGAACTTCATCGCCGATGTCGCCAGAATTGTCGCGGGAAGCGGGGCCTTCGAGACGTTCTGCTCCGTAATGGCCCTGTACGGGTGGGCGGTACCTTCTTCGCTATGTTCGAATTACTCTCTTCATTTCGATCCCACTGGGGTTTCCGTGTTCGAGCAGTTCAAGTTCGTCACTGCGACGGCGCACTGTCTCGATCGGCAGCCCGGTCGGGAGGATCTGCTTCTGATCGGTGGGGACATCCCCGGTATCCAAACTATGCTCTATACAATCACGTCGCGTGGGGTGGCCAAGAGTCTCCGGGGTCGTTCGCTGTACCTTCAGCTACTTGGTGACGCTGTCGTCCGGCTCTTGCTGGGTCGCTTCCGCCTGCCGGCGGCGAACGTGGTCGTGAACGCCGGCGGAAACTTCAAAGTTCTGATCCCGGCGGCGATTGAGCCAGACCTTGAAGGGTTCCGGGAAGCAGTGAACCGCATCATGCTCGACTTACACGGGGGCGAACTGTACGTCTCGCTTGCCTGGGCTCCACTCAATGCCGCTGCGCTCATCGACGCCCGCCCGCGCGACGGGGGCGGCGAGGTGGCCATCGCTAACGCAACGCTGGCTGACGCCCTCCGGAGGGAGAAGGACCGGTGGTTTGCAAACCTCGCGCGCCAGGACCCCCGGCACTACCGCGCCGTCTTCGGCCCCTTCGGCCAGGGCGGACCGCTCACAAGGGATGGGGACGCCGCGACGATCTGCAAGGTCTGTCATGTCGACGTCACATCGACGACCCGGGATGAGGACGACGATAGCGAAACGTACTGCCGCCAGTGCCTGAGCTTCGAGAGGCTGGCGAACCAAGTCTGGCGTGCGCGCTGGCTCGAGGTCGCGCCCAGCCCGCAGAGGCCCGCGCGACCCCAGCTTGGCTGGAACGACGCACTGGAGGCCTTCGGCTTCCGCTACGAGTTTCATTCCGCCATGTTGCCGCGCCGGGACTCGGCCCCTCGATGGATCTACAGGCTGAACGATATCAGTGGTTTCCTCGGAGATTCCGGCGAAGTGGCGTATGGGGTCCGAGGCCTCACGAATCTCACGCCCCACATAGTCGAAAAGGGGAAGGAAGTCATCCGAGATATTTCGACGATGGCCGAGAAGGACGCGACCGGCGTGCGCCGATACGGTGTGCTGCGGATGGACGTCGACGACCTGGGAGCCGTCTTCGGCGGGGCACTGCGCTACCAGGACTTGTTCCACATCTCCACGCTGAGCGCCGCCGTGAAGCTGTTCTTCGAGGGCCACCTGGGCTCCATCTGCGTCGCCGCCGCACGGGAATGGAGGGGCGCGGTTGGTTCATGGCACTTGCGTGCTGGCCGGGACGGCGACGACCAATGGAAGGCCCCGTATGTCATCTACGCTGGCGGCGACGACCTCTTCATCGTCGGATGCTGGGACGTGCTTCCGGAGCTCGCGCGGGCGATCCGGTCGGCGTTTCACGCCTACAGCGAGGGCCGCTTGACCATGTCGGCTGGCATCAGCCTCGGCCACGACAAGTTCCCGCTCTACCAAGCCGCCGACAGCGCGGGGGCTGCCCTGCGTAGGGCGAAGCACCTCCGGGCCGGTGATGCGGGGTCACCGAAGGACGCGGTGACCTTTCTGGGGGCCTCGCTAACCTGGAAAGAGTTCGAACCGGTTCGGCGCTTCGTGCTGACGCTCGCTCAGTTGTTGGGTTCCAGCGGTGAGGGCACCGGGGCTGCGCCGCGGGCTCTGCTCCGGGTGCTCGGCGCGGCGGCGGCCGATTACAAGAGCGATGACGATGCCGCCAGATCCGCAACGCTGGGGTCCGAGCAGCAAGTGAGACTAGGCCCCTGGCTCTGGCGGTTGAACTATGGGCTCGGTCGGATGGCCGCTCGACTGGCGCCGCCGATGCGCGACGGCGTCCTGGCTCTGAACGGATCGCCCCGCGACGCTCGAGATTCGCCGCCCGGCGCGGCGTGGCGGATCATCCGGCACCTCGACTTGGCCGTTCGCTGGGCGGAATTTCTGGTTCGCAAGGAGGAGGTTCGCAATGGCGGCGCAAGATGACCGGCTTCCCCGCATCTTCACCGATGACCGGGCGGCGAGCGAGCTCGTCGACTATGCCCACGATCTGGCCAGGAGCTGCGCGCGAGTCGAGTTGAGTAAGACCCAGATCCGGGCCATCTATGGCACTGTGCGCTCGCTTCAGCGGAAGGAGCTGTCGGAGCGGGCCCGCGGACTGCGCCTCCTGATTCCGAAGATCGCATACGCCGCTGCCCGCGATCCAGCCCTCAGGCCGCTAGCTGGGCCGCTGACCGAGGCGATCGTTCACGTCACGCGCGACAGTGAGGGATTCGACGGCCGATTCTCTCGCTTCTGTGAGTTCTTCGAAGCGATCGTCGCGTTCCACTACGTGGCGAGCGAAGAGGCGAAGCGCGAGAGCAGCCCGCGAAGAGGAGGTCGATGATGGCGGTCGAGCTTAAGAGCATCCGGCTTCACGGGCGGGTCATCGTCACGGGGACGATCCAAGCTGTGACCGGGCTAAGGATCGGTGGGCGGCCGACCGGGATCGAGATTGGCGGCATCGACAACATCGTCATCCGCAATCCCCTCAGCAACGAACCGTACGTGCCGGGCTCGTCGCTCAGAGGCAAGATGCGTTCGCTGTACGAGCGCTTCACAGGGGCCGACCTGAACTACCCCATCGACGCGGTTCGCATCCATTCCTGTAGCCGGGAAGTTGCCGTATCCGCGAAGAGGTACCCGGACTGTCTGGTCTGTCGCATATTCGGTCTTCCCGGCGAAGGTGGGCGGGGGGAGAATCCCGTCGTGGCTGAACACCCGACGCCCCTCGTGGTCCGCGACGTCCCGCTCACGGGAGAGTCCCGGAAACGATTGCAGGCCGAGAACTACAGCGAGGTGAAGTGGGAGGCGAGCATCGACCGCATCACTTCAGCTGCGGTACCGCGTCAGATGGAGCGCGTGCCCGGCGGCGCAAAGTTCGGCCCATTCGAGCTGGTCCAGAACGTCTATTTGCAGCGGAACGTCGAAGACTTGGCCGAGATCTTCACCGCCCTGCGGCTCGTCGAGGACGACTACCTTGGAGGGCTGGGCTCGCGAGGCAGCGGCAAGGTGACCTTCGATGACATCGAAGTCCGGTGTATGGGCCAGAGGGACGGGAGGTACGTCCTCAAGGGCGAGCCGCGGACCTATGACGAGGTGTCGCACGTCCTTCGCGACGACGGAAAGGATCTCGTCGGTTGGGCCGCTCGGCTCATTCTGACGTAGGCCGTTGAGCATGGCTGACGGCGGGCAGCAGGAAGGGACGTTCGTCGCCTATCGTCTCTCACCCCGTGGCCCATTTCGCTTCGGCGAGCGCGGGATTGGGCTTGAGGAGACGGCGGGCTTTCCGCGATCGGACACGCTTTTCTCGGCGATCGTCTCCGCCTGGAGGCTGATGGAGGGACCGCAGCGCACTGAGGAGCGACTGGCCGCATTCCCGGCAGAGGATCGCCCGGACGCCGATCCCCCGTTCGCGATATCTTCGGCCTTCCCGTACGCCGGGGCGGTGCGGTTGCTACCCCGGCCGCTCGTGCGTTTCGGCCGAGGAGATAGCTTCGCCAAGGCTCAGAAGGACGTCGCGTTCGTATCCTGGGCCCGCATGGAGGATCTTATGCGCAGCGAGATCCTCGATGAGCCCCACGTCGATGACCTGCGGCAAGGTGGCGTCGTCTGGATCCATCCGGCTGACATCGGGGCCATGTCGGCGATGAGCGGGAGCGACCTCTGGGCGGCGGGCGAGTCAGCAACGATCCCGCGCGTGACTATCGACCGCGCCACGTCAGCCTCCGCCCTCTATTTCCAGGGCCAGGTCTGGTTCGCTGCAGGCTGCGGTCTGTATTTCCTCGCGCGCTTCCGCGGCGATCATGCGGAAGAGTTTCAAGGGTACGTCGAAGGCGCGCTGGAGATGCTCGGGATGGAGGGGCTTGGAGGCCGGCGGAGCGCCGGGCTTGGCCGTTTCGAGGTGTCCGATCCGGAGGACGTGACTCTTTCCATACCTCGAGACGCGGGCACCGCGCTGCTCCTCGGCCTCTACCATCCGACCCTGCGGGAGGTGACAGACGGCATTCTCGACGGGGCCCGATATCGGCTCATCACGCGTCGTGGCTGGATTGCCTCGCCGGACGACAACCGACAGCGTCGGAAGTCCGTCCGCATGATGTGCGAGGGTTCGCTTCTACGCCGGCCGCCCGTTGGGCAACTCGCCAGCGTTGCGCCCGACGGGTTCCCGCATCCGGTGTACCGGAGCGGCCTCGCCCTCACGATCCGCTGCCCGGAGTGGCTGAATGCCTGATGCCGCCCGGTCGCCGCTCGTCCGTCGCTATCGGCTTCACTGCGAGGTCGTCTCGCCGCTTCACGTAGGGGGTGGACAGGGGGACCTTCGACCGGCGCTCGACTTTTGGACCGAGCGGGACCGGTTCTGCGTTGCCGACCTTTCGTCAGAGGTGTTCGCCTTGCTGCCCGACGACCTCGTCGATCCCGCGGCGACGTTCCAGTTACCGTCGATCGTCGCCAAGATCCGCAACCATCCCGGCCTCGCACCCAACCGCAAGGCCGAAATTCTCGAGAGGCTCACTCGCTATGTGCTGACGCCAGTGTCGCCGGACGTTGCCTCCATCATCCCGGTCATCAAGGACATGGAGAATCGACCGTACGTGCCAGGGTCGGCGCTGAAGGGTGCGATCAGGACCGCGCTCGCGTGGAAGCTGGTGAGCGAGGGAAGGGTCGAGGTGCAACCCGGAGATCTCGGTGGCAATCCTCGGTACGCCGATGATTCGCTGATGTCCAGGCTGTTCGGGGGGCCGGGCGCGAACTTCGACCTCCTCCGCGCCCTGCGCGTGGCTGATAGCTCGCCGGCTGAGCGGCTGCGCCTCGAGCGCGTCGAAGTCTACTCACTCCGGCAACAGGGGTTACAGGGGAAGGGGGGCCGTTTCGCCTTTCACGTCGAAACCGTTCCGGCCGGATGCTCGACGGAAGCCGAGCTGACGATCGACGATTTTCTGCTAACCGGCCGAGCCGCCGAGCGCCTCGGTTTCGACGGCCGGGCCGGGGATGTCGACCGTTGGCTGGACGTCTGCCGGGAGTTCGGAAGCCATCTGATTGACGCGGAGCTTCGCTTCTACCGACAGGTAGGCCCCTTCGGCAGACCCTTGGAGGCGTTCTACCGGCAACTGCAGGGTATGGTGGTCGGGTTGGCGGCGCGGCACGAATGTCTGTTGCAGATTTCATGGGGCGCCGGCTGGACAGCCAAGACGATCGCCATGGCACTCAGCGACCAGACGCAGCACGCCATCCGTGAGCGATATCGGCTCGGCCGCGCCGGCGTCCCGGCCTTCCCGAAGAGCCGGCGCCTCGTCGGCCCACCCGGCCGCCCCACGGCCCCTCTCGGCTGGCTCAAAATCCGCGTCGAGGAAGCGCGGGATGCCACGCCGCTGCCTCGTTAGCCAGGAAGAGATCGAGAACACTATCTCGGGTAATACGCGCATGGTCGAGTTTAAAGGATGTTCGTGGTGAGCCGCTTTAGCTGATGAGAAACCACGTGCCGGGCCTCATGATCTCCCTGGTCAGCGAACAGGCTATGCCGAATGTGATGGCGCCGCTGCTTGTCGATCCGCGGCCGGCCCGGGTGTTGTGTCTGTTGCCTTCCGTTGGGAGCACCGCGGGGGGAGGGCGTGCATATGACATCCGGTTCGAGCGGGCGTTTCAGGGAATCAGGGGAGTGCTCACGGAGCTCGGGTTCATTGTTGAGTCGCATCGGCAGGCGGTCGATCCATACGATGTGGAGGCAGTCACGGCGACGTGTCGCCAGATTCGCGTATCGCTCGGGTCCGACGTCAATGTCATCTACAACATCACGGGCGGGACGAAGCTGATGTCGCTGGGGGCATATCTCGCCGCGAGAGAGCACAGGCCGGCCGATCCCGTGATCTACGTAGACAGTGAGAACCGTCGACTGATTCGGTTCGACAGCGCCGGCACGGTCAGCTGGCCGTTCGATGAGAATCGGCTGGAGTCGGTCACGCCAGAGTTGTATCTGCGCGCATACAAGATCACGGGGCGGTTCGAAGCGCCCGATGGCGACCTCGACCCGCATGGCGACGCCTCACGGTTCATATTCGGCAACCCCAATGCCCTCGTGCTCGTCAAACGACTGGTGAGCGACCTGGAACACCGAGTCAAGACGGCGTGGGAGATCGCGCGGAGCGACTTCACCGAGGAGGAGATGGCCACTCTTCGGGTGCTGCAGGCGAATCGAGCGATAGCCTCCCTTGAGGAGCGTGCGGATGCGGTTGTGGTCCGGGGAAGAATGGCACACTTCAACTATCTGAGCGAGCGCTGGCTTACGCAGCACGTCCATCAGATCTTGAGCGAACTCAAGGGAGAGGATGGGGCGCCGTTCTTTGGACACTGCCGCCAGCAGGGAGACGTGAACTGGTTCGAGGGTGCTGCTCGCAGCACTCGAAACAAGCGTGATCGGCAGATCGACGTGTGCGCGATAAGAGGGGCGCGGATCCTTCTCGTTGAATGTAAGAGCGGTGATCGCCAGATCAACACCGTAAACATCGAGAAGCTGCAGGTCCTGGCTGAACGCTGCGGACGGTACGCGGACACTCTGCTGCTGACGATGGACGAAGGGGTGCTGGGGCGGCGGCAGGAAGAATTTCGAGACCACCTCCGCCGGGCTGTTCTCGCGGGGGTGGCCGTCGGGGGTCGCGAGGCGATCTCGTCACTCACGGCAATCGCCAGGGACATTCCTGGGTATTTGGCCTTCATGAGAGCGCGTCTTGAAATCTGAGGAAGAGGGGCGAGGCAAGCTCCGTCGGCGACTGCCTGAGAGGGGATTGAAATTTTACGCCCAAGAAATCCGGATATCGCTTGAGGACCGACTGACCCCGACGAGAGGGGATGAGTGGACGGGGAGGCGCGATGTGGCAGATGATTGGAAACGTGGCGAGTGTGATTCAGATCCTGTCGGCGATCCCGTTCATACTGTCGGCATGGTGGCTCCTCGTTCGCGCGCGTAGGTATCGGAGGCGTGTCGAAGAGATGGAACAGCGCGTGACAGAGAGGCCGATGGCGCTTGTCGTCGGCCTGGCCGGGACGGATATCTCTGGCCAGGTCAAGCACTTTCTCGACGAGAGCGGAATGAGGATGGAGATGCGTTCCTACACGAAACCGGGAGGGGTGACCCAGGGGAACATCCACGGGATGCTGGCCGACGTACTGAAGATTAAGGGCCAGATGACGGAGGCGGGCGTCACCGAGGTGCATCTGTTCCTGGCCTGTCCGCTGGTCTTCGCAACGGCGCTGGGTGCGATCCTCGACAACTGGGTGCCGGTGAAGGCCTATCACCTGAATCGCGACTCCGGGCGGTATGAGTTCTGGACGCCCCTGTACAAGGGATTCATCCCCGGGCTGGAAGCCTCGCCACTGAGCGAAATCCTTCACGGGTGACGATCGTGGTGATAGCCGACCGTCGAGTGATCGATCTCAAGGCGCTGTTTGGCGATACAGCGAAGCTAGCAGACCTACCCGCGTACCTCGATCAGGCGAAGGCGTTGGCCGGTGAGGGGAGCGACGTCGTGTTGACCGGGCAGGCCCCGGTCTGGCTCTACCTCAAGGTCGCCCATGCCCTCCATGGGCGAGTGCGGAAACTCACGTACACGTCACCGGTGACGGGCGACGTCGTGATCTTCGACCACGACCCGTTCTGACGGGGGAGCTGCACCCGTGGCTGGCCCTCGAGGCCGAACTTCATGGCGCATTCTGCCGTGCCAACCATAGTCTTCCCCCGCATCCACGCCTTGAAACGAGAGTCTGAAATTCACATCCCGGCTATCGTACTGGCGAGATGAACGTCCCCGACGAGAGGGGATTGAAACTCCTTTCAACGACCGTTGCGGTTTCGAACGTTCGAGACGAGATGAACGTCCCCGACGAGAGGGGATTGAAACAACGCGTACTTCGCGATGATCGCGTTGTAGAGGTTGGCGGGATGAACGTCCCCGACGAGAGGGGATTGAAACGGGATGACGCCTTCGTAGATGGGCAGGGAGATGGGTCCGACGGGCGAGATGAACGGCCCCGACGAGAGGGGATTGAGGCCGCACGCTGTTCGGCTGGGACGTAGGGGTCTTCTTCAGGGCGAGACGAACGTCCCCTCGCCGGGGCGGCAATGTCTCCAGGGCGATCACGACGCGCGGCTTGTGATCGCGTCGGGTGGTGGCGAACGCGGCGACACCGCCTCCCGCGATGGGCGGGCGGTGAAACGTCGCCCCAGCGAACTCACATCAACGGACGCGGGTCTTCGCGGGTCGCCGTTCCGTCGCACCTCAGCCGGTCAGAGCAGGACGCGAGGGCACGGGGACGAGGCGCTGGTGGACGGGATGGGGCGCGAGCGCGAAACGTTCCAGGGTGACGGCGCCGATCACGCCTTGACAACGGGACATCTGGGACGTCGCCGCCTACGCTGCGGAGAAGAAGTTCACCACCGTGTTCGGGACCAACGGGGTGCTGCTGCGGGAGCGGGAGGCGAAGCTCATGCGCGAGCATCGCGTGCTCGGCGCCTCCATCAGCCTCGACTCCACGGATCCGAAAAAGCACGACGCGTTCGGGCATCTGCCGAACGCGTGGGAGGGAACGGTCCGCGCCACGCGCGTTGTTGACAGACGAGGGGCTTGACGGAGGAAGGCGGCGCCGCCATCGCCGACATCGACGCGGGCATCGCGCGGCTGTCTCAGGCCACGACGCTCGACGAGGTGCGCGGCCACGAAGGCCACGGCGCCGCCCGTTACTTCGACGCGTTCACCCATCTCGTGCAACCCGATCTCGGCTTCACGCGGCGTGTGCGCCGGCCGCCGACAGATCCCGTCAACAGCCTGCTCTCCTTCGGCTACACGCTGTGCTTCTACAACCTCTACGGGCTCATCCGGGGGCGCGGGCTGCATCCGTTCGTGGGGCACCTGCACGCCATGCGCGACCGGCACCCGGCCCTGGCCTCCGACCTGCTGGAGGAATTTCGCGCGCCGATCGTCGACAGCCTCGTGCTCTACCTCGTGAACAGCAAGCTGCTGACCGCGGCCGACTTCTATCGGCCCCAGGTCGACCCTGACGGCGCCTGCCTGCTGCGCGATCGCGGACGCAAGCTCTTCCTGCAACACTTCGAGCAGAAGATGACGACGACCATCAGGCACCCGCACACGGGCGAGACGGCGGAGTGGCGCCGGGCGATGGACGCGCAGGTCGCCCACATGCGCCAGTGGATCGTCGGGGAAGTCACCGAGTATCGGCCGATGGAGATCCGCTGATGTTCTACGTGGTGAGCTACGATATCGCCGCCGACGACCGGCGCAACCGCGTGCACGCCACGCTGAAGGACTACGGCACGCCGGTCCAGTACAGCGTCTTCGAGTGCGAGGTCGACGCCAAGCGCTTGATCGCGCTCCGGACGAGGCTGGCGCGGCTGATCGATCCCAAGGAGGACAACGTGCGGTACTACCGCCTCTGCAAGGACTGCCTGGCGCAGACCGTCATCGTGGGCGAACGCTCCCTGACGACCGATCCCGATCACTGGCTCGTGTGAGCGCAGGGGACAGACAATCTGTCACGATAGCCCCACGCTTACGAGGGAGACGCCGCCGAGAGCCCTGCATCGGCGGAGGGTTCCCGTTGTCCCCGTCACATCTCGGTACAGCTTCCAGCCCTGCGATGCCGATGGCAACGCGCTGATATGACGAATCGACGAGCGACACCGACCCTCGTGGACGAGCCCCGCCGGGGTCCTCCGAAAACCGCTCGAATAACGCCGAGACGGCAGGGGCTTGGAACAGGGTGAGGCGAGATGAACGTCCCCGACGAGAGGGGATTGAAACTTGCGATGGGCAGGAGTGGGATGATGGCGTTGGTGCCAGGCGGCGAGATGAACGTCCCCGACGAGAGGGGATTGAAACGCCAACATCGTTCAGGCGGATCGCGAGCCAGGCATAGGCTGGCCCCAGCCTATGCCTGGGGCCAGCGGCGAGATGAACGTCCCCGACGAGAGGGGATTGAAACGCCACGGACAGACGCACGCACGCGAATCCGTACTCGCCGGCGAGGC